>CAZBVS010000037.1:0-2261 GCA_964495575.1 uncultured Candidatus Saccharibacteria bacterium | reverse complement strand
GAATAACTCATCGGTCTGAGTTGTTTAATAAAACGGCTTGGATAAGCCGTTTTTTGGTATAAAAAGGGGTGTATTTTTGGTATAATTAATATATGAAAGTTATAGATAAAAATTATTTATTCTGGGATGTTGAGAGTTTAGATGAAGAAAGGCATGCCTCCTTTATAATCGAGAGAGTTCTTGATAGAGGAAGGTTAGAGGATTTCCGGTGGCTTAAGAAAAGGTATGGAGAGCAAAAGATAAAAGAGGTTTTAAGATCAAGACTTTTTCGTCTTGATAAAAGGTCGGCTAGTTTTTGGTGTCAGTATTTTAATATTAAACCTGAAAAATGTATTCAGAATCACTCAGAAGTGATACTAAAAAAGTCTTAAATAAGATTAAAGATTTAGATTTTTTGGATAAGTTTTATTTAGCTGGTGGAACAGCGTTGGCTTTACAGTTAGGTCATAGAGATTCAGTTGATTTAGATTTTTTTACCTTGGATAAAGAATTACCTGAAGGGTTAGAAAAAGAGTTGTCTTCAGTAAGTAAGTATACTGTAGATAAAAAGAGTAAAAGCACCTTAGACGGGGTATTAGAAGGGGTTAAGGTTAGTTTTTTTAGTCATCCGTACAAGCAGTTGTTTGATTTTAAGGGTTTTGAAGGAGTTAATATTGCGGATGAGCGGGATATTGGGGCAATGAAGATAAACGCTGTTGTAGGGAGGCCTACTAAAAAAGATTTTATTGATATTTACTTTTTATTAGAAAAGTATGCATTAAAGGAGCTGATTGGGTTTTTTGAAGAAAAATACTCAGAAGCTGATTATAATTTACTTTTAATTTTAAAAAGCTTAGCTTATTTTGATGATATAGAGGATCCTATGCCGAATATGAAAAAAGAGGTTGATTGGTCTGATGTTGTAAAGGTTATTAAGCGAGAGTCTGAAAAGTTGGTTGACTTAACTTGATTTGGTGAATAACTCATCGGTCTGAGTTATTTAATGAAACGGCTTGGATAAGCCGTTTTTCTTTTTTGTTGATAACAAGTAATGGGATTTTGGTAGTTTTGTTGTATAATGATAGTAACTAGAGGTTTTTAAATTGAAAGAATATTCTATAAGTTTTTTGTGAATAAAAATATATTAAAATATATAGTTTTTGGAATAAGCACCTTTGTTTTGGTGGGTGCTTTTTCTGTTGTTTTTGGAGCTACCGGAGAAACAGATGTTTATAAGAATTTTAATTATAACGCAACATCTTCGATTATTAACGTAAGAGGAATCACTATCTCTGATGATCCAGCTAATCTTCATTCTACACCGACACCGGGAGCGATAATATTCCCGGATGGGACAATTCAGGATACAGCAGCTGGAGGAGGAAACGAGGTAATTAATGCCGGAAATGTATCAGCAGGAACCTTTGGTTCCAACTCTACTAAAGGAAATTACAGGTTTAATGCAGCGGCTAGTACTAATCCTGTGTTGTTTATAGATGCTACTAATGAGAGGGTAGGGATTGGGACGGCGAGTCCGAATAAAAAGTTGCATGTTTCTGGAGGTAATATACTACTGGATAATGGAAAAGCAATACAATTTGAAGATACAGGTGGGACGGCGAGGTATGGATTAGTATTAGACACAGATGATAATATGTATTTAAAAAATAGGGCTCTTGATGGAGATACTGTAATAATGGCTAATAGTGGCACTGTTGGAGGAGATGTTGAGGGGTTGAGAGTGCAATCAACGACAGGCAATGTTGGTGTTGGTATATCTGATATTGATAATAAATTTACGGTTGGTGGTAATACTAGATTTGAAGTTGATACATCTAATTCCCAGTTTTTAAAAATAGGAAATCTGCATTCTAGTAGTGATATATTGTCTTTAGAAAGTATGGGTGGTTCTCAAATAGTTATTGATAATAATAACAACGATTCCGCAGGGAAATATTTTAGAATAATGAGTAATGGCACAACAAACACTGAGTTGGTTAGATTTGTAGATACCGGCAACGTCGGCATCGGGACGACGTGTCCGGGGGCGGAGCTAGTGGTATCAGGTATAACAAGAATTACTGATTCAAGGGACGGTAAGCTTGAGTTGCTTGATACTGGTACAGGTGGGTCAGGAGGGGTGGCTGATGCTGGATGGAATTATATTGAGTTTTTGGATGCACAAGCAGATAGACAAGGATATTTTGGCATTGATGCAGGGGGTAATTTTAGATTTGGACCTGAGGTCTCAGGCGCTGATGTTTATGTGAATTCAGGGCTTA
>CAZBVS010000036.1:0-2381 GCA_964495575.1 uncultured Candidatus Saccharibacteria bacterium | reverse complement strand
GATATATAATAGCATGGGAGCATAAAAAAAGCTCCACCCGTATATCCTACGGAATGAAGCTGTTTGTATTTTGTGGTTATTATACTATACAGTCTAATCATTTCTCTGTCAAACGTATGTTTGATAGTAATATAAGAATTTCTTTTATTTAGATATACGTAGCTATATTTTTAAGGAGACATATTATGGCTGGAAAAGTCAATGTGAGTAAATATAAACGTTCTACTCCATCAAAACCGGCATATACCGGTAAAGGCAAAAAGCCTGGACCTAAGACAGTTTCTGTTATTGATCATACCAGAAAATCATAATTGACTTTGCCGGAGATAGATTTCTTCGGCTGTTTTAAGATGAATCTATCTGTTTCCTATTTATTATTAAAAGTCGATATCAAAAAAAGAGCCATTGATCCTGATAAATTAACAGCTAATTCAGCATGTCTGGATTTAGGTTTCACAGCCTTTAGGCCAGATCCATGAGCATCTCCTAACCTATTTCTTAGAGATATTGTCAATTCTTGTGGATCAAAAAAAACCAACAAATCCTTCGTTTATTTATGCTACGTCTTCCTCAAAGACTCCGTCCTTACAAAACTCACCATTTAATACTTTAGGTATCTTCTTGTACCCTTTTATCTTTTTCCATGTCTTTTCTGCCTCACAGCATAATTTCCAGACCATTGTCAAAGTCGCTTTTCTATTCCCGCACCCCTTAGTTCTTTTCGTCCTTAACCGAACTGTTGCGAATGTAGATTCTATCGGATTTGTTGTCCTTATATGAATCCAGTGAGTTGCCGGAAATGAATAGAATGTAAACAAATCATCTTTATCTTTTTCAAGACAGGTTACGGCTTTAGGATACTTATCCTTAAATACTGAAATAAATCGGTTATATGCTAATAAAGCGTTTTCTTCTGTGTCAGCCATATACATCTCATGTATAAGTTGCTTTGCCTTCTGCTGAAGCTTTTTAGGCAATTTATCCAGAATATTTGCGGTCTTATGAACCCAGCATCGTTGTCTTTTCGTTGAAGGATAGATCTCATCGAGAGCTTTCCAAAATCCCAATGCTCCATCTCCTATTGCAAGCTTGGGAGCTTCCTTTAAACCTCTATCCTTTAAAGAAAGAAGTATTTCTTTCCAGCTTAGAGTAGACTCTCTAAATCCTGATTCTACAGCGATTAACTCTTTATTTCCCTCTGCGTCTACTCCCATTATTGTAAGAATACAGCACCTGTCATCTTCCAGACGTATATTAAAATGAATACCATCTACCCAGAAATATACATAATCTTTGTCGCTTAAATCCCTGGAAGCCCATTTTTCGAAATCATCTTCCCAGCTCTTTTTTAAACGCACAATATTGGATGCAGAGAGACCTTTAGCTCCCTCTCCGAGAATTGATCCCAAAGCATCTTTAAAACCGTTTGTAGACAGTCCTTTTAAATAGAGCACCGGAATTAGATTATCAACACTTGGAATCTTTCTTAAATACCTCGGGAGAATAGAACTTGTAAATCTATCATCCCTGTTCTTCTTTAGATTCCTGTCATCAACTCTGGGAGCTTTAACCGGTATTTTACCAACGCCGGTTATTATATCTCTTTCCTGAGAGTAACCATTTTTTACTACAAGACGATGTCCATTCTCATCTTTCTGAGAATGCTTTTGCATATATTCTTCAATTTCATTTTCCAAAGCTAACTGAAGCATCTTTCTTGCACCCTCCCTAAGAACTTTTTCAAGTGCAGACTCGCTGTCTACATCTTCATTAAAACCTTTTTCTCTGATAACATCATTAATCATAGAGCATCTCCTTTTGTTTTGGTTTGTTCACCAATTATTATACAGAAGGATTTGCTCTTTTTAAAGCTATCCACAGCTTTTGATTATATCTCAATTTGAGGTTACACCTGTTTCCATGCCGAACACTTAAGCTTAAGCTTTGTTGCGCCGATGGTACTGCGTAAGCGGGAGAGTAGGTCGTCGCCAAGCTTTTTTTATTTATAACAACGGTTTTTCCCGGGTTACGTCGGATTTTCACGGAAGAGGGGAGGAACCACGGATTTTCTCGGGTTTTCTCGGGTTAAGAGGTTTTGAGAAAAATTTATTTTTTTCATGCAGGATCACTGTGTTCCGGCTTGTTTACTGGTATTTTTTGATAAAGCAGCAGTGAGAACTGGTTGACTTTAGCTTGTATTTATCACGCAATTTTCTGTCGAAAACTTCGTGATAAATCCGGAAAGCGGGATTATATGTATGACTTCGTACACATATTCTCGTGTCTTTACTGCATCTTTCCAATTTTGCTGCTGTAACCCTAATCCCGGACGAACCCTGGTAAAGTGGATTCAGGCTAAGAGGACGTGGAAAAGAGTGCCC
>CAZBVS010000035.1:0-2442 GCA_964495575.1 uncultured Candidatus Saccharibacteria bacterium | reverse complement strand
CCTGAACGAGATGAAGCGCATATACGGTGTTGGATGGAGAGGGAGGCAGTTTATAATGAGTAAAGAACTGAAAGATCAACTATTAAATCAAAATTATTGATTAATATGGGCTCGGGTTTAGTTAAATTGATTGATTAATGTTTTTGTAAAAAAATATTTTTAATAAGTGTTACAATGTTTCTAAAAGATCTCATATAGATAAACAAATTGATTAGGAAAGTTCAGCTTTCTTGAATAAAGTATTTTTTTATGTGTCTGTTATGGCGAATTAACAGAAAAGGAGTAAAGAACCATGGCAATTGAAACAAATCTTAATGGACGACTCCGAAATACTAAATTGCCAAAAACTCATGGATTGTTTCCTTTATATGAGGCGGTTGTTAACTCAATACATTCTATTGAAGAAATTACAAGCGATATGACTAATGGTAGAATAGAGGTAGAGATTCTTAGAGAACCTAAGCAAGAAAGTTTTGGATTCGATTCTGAAGATAAGAAACGAGGGCCGGAAGCAGTTGGTAGTATCAATGGGTTTAAAATTAATGATAATGGAGCTGGTTTTAATGATAAAAACATGAAGTCCTTTGAAACTTTAGATTCGGATTATAAGATTGAAAAAGGTTGTAGAGGTGTTGGGCGTCTACTTTGGCTGAAAGCATTTGACTCAATAAAAATCCAGAGCACCTACTCTGATGGTGATAAAAGCCGTACCCGAGAATTCGTTTTCAATAGCACAGAAGGAGTGACTGGAATAAAAACAGAAGATAATCATGCTACCCTTCCCAATTCCACTACTGTCTTCTTGAAAGATTTTAAGGATAGTTATCGCTCTTATACTAGGAAGGCTACTGACTCCATCGCCAAGGCTTTATTCGAACACTGTCTTTGGTACTTTATCCGCGATGGAGGGGCTCCCAGTATCACCGTTAAAGATCATGACGAAACTATAGATTTATATGAAATTTACGATGAACATATGGTCACATCTGCAGAAAAGCAGACCATCGCTGTCGGAAACTACAAGTTTGAATTAACTCATGTGAAACTTCTAAATACAACATCTTCAACACACAACCTAGCCTACTGTGCTGCAAGTAGATTAGTACGAGAAGAAAACATTAATAGCAAGGTTCCTGGTCTTTTTGGAAGGATAGATGACGGTAATAACAACTTCGTATATACTTGCTACGTTAACTCTGATTATCTTGATGAGCGCGTTCGGACTGAGCGAACAGACTTTGATTTCAGTGATGAGAACGACGAAATTTTTGATCCTGAGAGTCCTCGGATAAGCGATGTCCGAACAGCAATTCTTGCAGAAGTTCGGGTATATTTGAAAGATTACCTAGAAGAAAATAAATCTAAGGCTAAGGCAAGGGTCAAATCGTTCGTTGCAGAGAGAGCCCCCAGATATCGACCTATCATAGGGCATATACCAGAAGAAGATCTATATATAGACCCTGATATTTCGGATAAAGACTTGGAACTGACTTTGCATAGTCATCTCTATAAGTTAGAGACTGAACTTCTCTCAGAAGGGTATATTGTATTAGGTCCAAAGGAAGATGAAGAGCAATCGCAGTACAGAATGAGGGTGAAGAATTATTTGGATAAAGCATCTGATATGAAAAAATCGGATCTTGCGGGCTATGTGTCTCATCGTCGGGTGATTATCGACATGTTCCGCAAGGCTCTTGAGGCTGATGTTCGAGGGAAGTATAAGAAAGAAGAAATCATACATGAACTCATCATGCCGATGGGCGAAGACACAAATACGATCTTTCAGGATAGGGCGAACCTTTGGCTTGTAGATGAACGTCTTGCTTTTCATCATTATCTTGCTTCCGATAAAACTCTAAGGTCGAATCCAACTACTGGATCTGATAGTACCAAAGAGCCAGATATAACGGCTTTGAATATCTATGATAATCCACACCTGGTATCCGAAACTTCGAGTACCCCCTTGGCATCAATTGTTGTCATAGAGATAAAGAGACCAATGAGGAATGATGCTCAAGAGGGAGAAGATAAAGATCCTATTAATCAGGCCTTAGGGTATTTAAATCGTATAAGAAAAGGACAGGTCAACACCACCTCAGGAAGACCAATACCTCAGTCCGATAAAATACCCGGTTATTGCTACGTTTTGTGTGATCTTACCCCAAAAATGATTGAGAGGTGTCTCGCTCATGATGGTACGCCCACTCAGGATCAAATGGGGTATTTTTTCTATCATAAGTACTACAAGGCTCATGTTCAGATCATATCTTTCGATCAAATCGTTAAAATGGCTGAAGAGAGAAATCAAGCATTTTTTGATAAATTAGGACTACCAATAGCATCTTTCTAACTTCCCGAACTCCTTCCTTTGAAACCTTCCATCCCCACATACGATACTATCCTCATACACAAGGCCGGACCTGCGGGGCTGGACTTGAGGAG
>CAZBVS010000034.1:0-2558 GCA_964495575.1 uncultured Candidatus Saccharibacteria bacterium | reverse complement strand
AAGTTATAGGAAATTATTACTCTCCTGTGTTAGAAGACTGCACAGCTTACAAATTTGATATATGTGAGAAGTGTTTAAAGGAGATGTTTGACAGTTTCGTAATCCCTGTTGAGAAAAGAGAAGCATCTCCATGGGGGGACGAAGTGTATGGATGATAATACAAGACAAAAAATGAGAACAGTGCTTGAGCAGAATAAAGGGGCTATAAGGTCTATTAGAGAAGCATTGGTAAACATTCCTGATTCAGACGATGCAAGGCGTGATTTGCTTCAGGCAGAGTTTAGTATATTGAGTGGTATGCATGAAATAAGTTGGATAGGTTTAAGGGAGCCAAAAACTGAAATAATAAATGACGATAATCCATCGATATGAGGTAATACTATGTTTAAAGGAATTAATTTGTGGTTAAAAGCCACATTTGGGGATAAAGCAAATGTAAAAAAAATAGAAGAAGTAATTGAAGTTGCAGTAAAAAATCAAGAACCTCCTAAGGGATATATAACATATCATGCCAAACAAAGATTCAGGGAAAGACATGGAGTAGTATTTACAGACGAGCAAGCAAAATATATTGTCGAAGACATTTTGGCTAAGAAAGCTGAGTTTGTATCTGAGCAACATGATGGGACAGAAGAGTGGATAGCAGAATATGAGGGTAATAAATACAGAGTTATTTTTGCTCTTAATAATAAAGTTATATTGAGAGTCTGAGAAAACCCCACTGCTTGCGGTGGGGATGAATCAGACTTTGAATCAGCCGAAGGGTGATGAAATAAGGAAAGTTCTTTAAAAAGTAAATATTTTCACAATTCTAAAGTTTTTTAGAGGAATTACTCGATTAATATATAAAGTAATAACATTAAATACTTGACTCCAACTTCAAGGTATTTAATTAAAATATAATTTATATATTAAAGAGTATTTTCTTTTTCTGTTCGTTGGAGTCCAGAATTAGATTTTACTCTTTTTTTATGAGTGTTTTAAATGTTAGTTCATAAAGGTTTTAAATATAGACTTTATCCTACTCCAGAACAGGAGTCTCAACTCCTTCAACAAGCAGGGAATACAAGATTCCTTTGGAATAAATTCTTAGAGTCTAACATTAAAACTTATGAAGAAACTAAAAAATTCCAGTTCTCTCACGAAATGATTGTTAGTATTCCTAAACTAAAAGAAGAATTTGAGTTCCTCAAATTATCTTTTAGTCAATCTCTTCAACAGGTAGGAAGACAACTTGATAAAGCTCTCAAAGATACGTTTAAGAAAACTAAAGGTTTCCCCAAATTTAAGAAACGTAGAAACAGAGATTCTTTTACAATTCCTCAGAAGTTTGCCTGTAATAAAAAGAATGTTAAACTTCCAAAGATAGGTAAAGTTAAGTGGGTTCTTCATAGGAACTGGGAAGGTAGTCCTAAGTTTTTAACAGTTTCAAGAGATGGTAATCAGTGGTATTGTTCAATAACTTGTGAAGTTAATCTACCTGATAAACAATTTCCTAATATAGAAACATGTAAAGATGACATAGTAGGTATTGATGTAGGACTAAAAGAGTTTGCAACTCTTTCAGATAATACAGTAATTCCTAATCCAAGACATCTTAACAAGAAATTAGATAAACTTAAAAGAGAACAGAGATGGTTAAGCAGGAAAGCTAAAGGTAGTCAAAACAGAGTTAAGCAGATTAAAAAAATTCAGACAGTTCATAGGAAAGTAAGAAATACTCGTAAAGATTTTCTTCATAAAACTACTTCTAATATGATAGCCAAGTATTCAGGAGTAGTTTTAGAAGATTTGAATATACGAGGTATGCTGAAGAACTCTAAATTAGCCAGACATATATCTGATGTAGGTTGGTATGAATTCAGTAGACAGTTAGAGTATAAGTCTCTTTGGAGTGCAAAACATTTTGAGAAGGTAGATAGGTGGTTTGCAAGTAGTAAGATTTGTAATGAATGTGGTAGTAAGAAGGTAGATTTAAAGTTAAGTGACAGAGTATATGTTTGTGAAGATTGTGGAAATATAGTAGATAGAGATTTTAATGCAAGCGCTAATATAAGAGATGAAGGCATTAGAATTCTAATAAGTAAATATGAAAAAACTACCGTAGGGCATACGGGAAGTAACGCCTGTGGAGAAGATAAGGTTACAGAGCCACGAAGTGGCTCAGTGTTCTTCAAAGAAGCAGGAAAAAGAATAACTCCATTAGTGAGTTAGAAGCCCCAAGGCTTGCCTTGGGGAGTGTCACGATAAAACAATAGATGGAAGCTATGTTAGGTTTAGAGAAGAGGACGATTATTTAAGGTGCAGGTTGCAATTTTTGCAAAGGCAGAGAATGGATATTTTCGCTCCTACTTTTATAGAGTTTATTAACCAAGATGAGTATGACGAGACAGTTAACATTCTAACTGTTTCCCCTTCGGTGGAGCCATCGTGGTCAAACAATACTATTGTTGATTCTACTCAAGATTATTATACGTCTCATGTGTTAGGAAATTTTGCAAATAATACTTCTACTATCATAGGATACGCAACATCAGGTTTAATTGAGCCATCAACGG
>CAZBVS010000033.1:0-2811 GCA_964495575.1 uncultured Candidatus Saccharibacteria bacterium | reverse complement strand
AAGAGCAAAGCGAAGCGGACCAGAGCCGGAGCGGAAGAGTTGCTTAACCTTAATTAAAACCAAAAATTCAAGCAATTCTGGAGCGGAGGCTTACCTTATCACCTTTTCAATCATCCTAAGAAACATATAGCTGTTTCCTTATTTTTCTAACTCACTGGATTCCATTACACTTAATTTAGAAACAATAATCCGTATTTATTTAAGAAAAAATTCAGTAATAATACTTAAGGAGGCTGAACATGAAGGTTGATGAGACTAGTCTGATAGACTGGTTAACTCAAGTACGGAACTCCCAGGTTGCTTTACCTCGTTTTCAAAGACACGAAGAGTGGACAAAGGGTATAATTGAAAACTTTCTCACAAGTGTGGTGCGAGACTTACCAACTGGAGCTTCGTTGGTTTATATCGTTAGAGGAGAGTCTCCCTTTGACTATAGATATTTAGAAGGTGCTCCAAAAGACTCACAAGATGAACCTAATGAACTTATCTTGGATGGACAGCAAAGGCTCACGGCAATATGGAAATCCTTAAATGATTTATATGAAGAACGAAAATACCTCCTAGACTTAAACGATGACTCCAAATTGAAGGTAACTTCAAAGAAAAGATATACTAAAAAAGGAAAAGAAGGGTTGTATCCTCTCTGGGTAGATGATCCTGAACGTTGCTGGGACAGAAAAAAGGTTCCTATTCATATGCTTAACCCAGATAAGAAAACAAGTGAACTCAGGGAGTGGTGTAAAAACGCTACAAATGGGGAAGATTATGAGGAAGTATTTGATAAGATATTTGAGGTAAGAGATAAAATTAGAGACTTTACATTTCCTAAGCTCAGATTAGAAAATCATACAGACCCTTCGAATGCTATCGATGTCTTTATCAAACTCAATACAAGTTATCTATCTCTTTCTCCTTTTGACATTGTGGTTGCAAAAACCGAGGCTGCTACTAAAAAATCTCTACATAACAAGATGTCAGAGCTGCTCTCTGCTGCTCCCGAGATTGAAGATTATAAAGACCCAGAAAAAATGTCATTAAACGCTCTATCCTTGTTGCAAGGTAAAAGACCCACAAAAACGGTGAAAGAGGAAAAACTGAATTATGTAAAAGTTATTGATGATTGGGATAAGGTCATCACCGGAACGGAAAAGTTAGTTTCGTTCCTCGAGCAGGAGAAAATCTTTAATGGTAAGATTTTGCCGACCAATGTAATTTTAGGACCTTTGGTTGCTTTATTCTCGGAAGTACCTACTCACCCTGATGAGAGGGGCAACGCTAGGAGGCTGTTGAAAAAATACTTGTGGCGATCCTTCTTCACAGATAGATATGAAACCACCACCAATACGAGAATTTACGAGGATTATACAGCATTAAGAAAACGGCTGAGAGGCGAAGACGTCGATGTACCAATTTTTGATGAAGAAGAGTATCCGATACCGTCTAAAGAAGAACTGAAGGACGCTGGCTGGCCTACTAAGAAAAATCGCTTGGGAAGAGCTATTTTGTGTTTATCCTTCCAGTACGGGGCAAGAAACTTTGCTGATGATTACGAGATTACAAAGAAAAATATTGAGAAAAGAGAATACCATCATCTATATCCCCAAGATTACTTGAAGAAATCAGGATACGAAGAAGAGGACACCAATAAGGCTTTGAATTGCGCTTTGATACTATGGAAAGATAACAGAAGTATATCCAATAAAAACCCGCTAGAATATTTATTGGAAAGAAGCAATGCAGATAATATGGGTGAAAGTCAAGTCAGGAAGAGACTAAAAAGCCATTTGGTGGATTACGACGCGATGACTAAAGAAGATTATAAATATTTCTTGGAAAAGAGGTCCAAAGTAGTAAGAGAACAGGCTAAACGTTTATGTCATGGAAAAGAAATTGATAAAACCGTAAAGCTTTAAACTTTCAATGAAAGTTAGGATTCCGATAACAAAATTCAGATCCCTCATATCTAGATTTATCAGAATCACACATAATGCCCCGTCTTTAGGCGGGGATAGCGCGATTCAGGCGATTCCTTCATTTTTTGGAAAGAGTTTGGGGTAAATGTCAAGCTTCGCAATAAATATAACTCATCGGCCTAAGAAGAGATAGGCAGCTAAACCTAACCATAAACTTGCACCAACCGCTGTAATAACTCTTTCAGCTTTTTTGGTTCCTGGATTGTAGGCGCTTTGATGGGTAAAGATTGAAACCTTCCAGGTTTTTTGCTGCCCAGTGCCCTCATCCTCAACCTTAACCGTAAATTCATCTTCTTGGAGCAGGGACATGCCACCTGGTCCTTCCGGATAGATTACTCCGCAGTCGAAGGTTAAACTTTTAGAATTGAATCCGGTAACAGAACCGGTCTCCGGGTCATCACTTATAGTAAGCAAACCAATGGTCACGTTTTTCACACAGCTGTAGCTTGTGTCGTATAACTCGTAGTAGTGACCTTCGTGTACGCTTTCAACTTTATTGATATTTACCCTGCCCTTATCCTCATCCTGTACTTGCTTATCACTTGAAGCGAGATCGAGAGGGTAGTAGTTTTTATGATCGCCAAATTTGCTCAATAAGATAAAGGACCAGTTACTCATATCTGTAACTTTTTTATCTTGATTGATCTTGATTGTAATGTTTATAGAACAGATATTTTGGCTTTCGCTGGCCAAACTCGTCCTACAAATGAAAGCAACCACTATTAATACTGCAAACCACAGAAATTTATTCCCATAAAATGAGGATTCAACTTCTTTTCGCTTCACCAGGGCCTCCTAGATTTCCGAGTTAGAGATCTAATCAGCTTTTAAACCAATC
>CAZBVS010000032.1:0-2817 GCA_964495575.1 uncultured Candidatus Saccharibacteria bacterium | reverse complement strand
TATGCATAGGCAATAAACACCCTATCTCTCAACAGCGTTGGCCGGGTTGCAACTCTAAATTTTTTAATAGATACTATTCAGAAAAAACGAAATGTCAAAGATTATACAAAGAAACAAAAAAGAAAAAATACAGACGTTGGTATTACCAGATATGATAAAATTTATATTGACTGGGAAACACCGTAGTGCTATACTGTGCTTGAAAATACAGATACAGTCCCGAGTTGGAAGGAATAAATCCCGGACTATAAACAAGCAAAACCTTCGCTGGCAACGGCGAGGGATTTTTTAATTTTAGGAACAGGCCCATGAAACTACCCAAAATATTATTTATTTTTTTAATTATTGCAATTACTTGTTTTAGTTATTTTAGCTTTGCTTATGATGAATCTCATCCGCCTTATAAGTTTAAAGACGGCCCTTTTCCCAGCCTAGATAAAGAACCGCTAGTTAGCCTTTTTGGAAAAAGAGAATACATCTCAGAAGATAAAGATGTAGTTGTAAAGTTTGATGATAAAGGAGATAGCCTTTTCTTTTTGGTAAAACAAGGAGATTATATCTTGGCCAAAAAAGAAAAGAAAGAAGAACCCTATCCTGATGCAGTCTATAGAGCAGATATTGACAAAAACGGATTAAAAGATTTTATTATTTTTTATACTCACAGAGGGTGTGGGCTAGCTGTAGTTGTAATGAGAACAGAGATATTTTTAAAGAAAAAGGGAGGTGGTTATCAAAAGATTAGTTACGATACGTTTTATTCTAATATCGAGGACTTTGTTGACCTAGACGGAAACGGAAAATACGAGCTAATTATTACAGACTTATATTATGGCAAGAAACATAATTATTGGGCTTATAATATCTATAAGTTTAAAGATTATAAGCTTGTAAATGCTAATTCAGAATATAAAAACTTTCCTAAAATTGTCTGGTTTACTGAATCTCCTAATGATAAGGACACAACTCATCTTAGCCTAGCAGAGAGAAAAGAGGCAGTTACCCAAATTGATAAATTAATCAAAAACGAAAAAAAATAAATAAATAATGACAGGAGATGTTATATGGAAGAAAAAGATAAAACAACTAATGTTTTAAGTTATGCAGATAGAATTAAACCAGATGGGGTAGGCATTATTTCATACTTAGATGGCTTATTGCGTAAAAGATACCAGATACCGACATTTCAAAGGAGTGTTGAATGGAAAGAGCTTAACGTTAAAAAGCTTTGGGATAGTATGTATAAATTTTATCCTATTGGAAGTATTTTAATTTGGCTTACGGGGTTAAAGCTTGAAAGGCACAGGGCAATTGGCGGCCATATAATTGATGAAGAAGGATTTTCCAGAACAGAATACCAATATTTGCTTGACGGGCAACAAAGGACAACAGCTTTGTTGACATCAATATATGGAGGAGAGATTGAAGGTCGAAAAGATTTTGATCCTATTTTATATGTTGATTTAACTATTAAGGATAAGAGTGCTACAGATGATGCAAGTTTTAAATCGAGGTTTCTTTTTTGGGATGAGATTGATGATGCTAAGGTAAAAAGGAATAAGGCCCGAAAGGAAAGATTTGATGCTGGCTTGATAATAAAATTAAAAGACATTAAGGAACGTTACGGTCAGGTAGAAGAAAGAATCCAAAAACATCCGGACTACAATAATTATAATGCGGTACCCAGGGTTCAGTTAAGAAGAATCAAGGAGGTTTTGGATAATTACAGAATATCTTTAATTGAACTTAGAGGCATACGGGTTTCAGAAGTGTGCCAGATTTTTGAACGGATAAATGTTGAAGGTAAACCACTTGATATTTTTGATATAGTGGTAGCAAAGACTTATCAGCCAAGCAATAAAGGAAATGGTGGATTTTATTTGAGGGAATTGATAGATGAATTTAAACAGATTAATGATAGTAACTTCATGGATATAGATTATTTGACTTATTTGCAAATCCTCGCAGTTCTAATTAATAAAAAAGCACCCGATTCTGGAATACAAAATATTACTAATACTTATCTAAGTAAATTGAAAAAAGAGCAGATAGAACAGGTATGGAATCAGTCGCAGGCTAAAGGTGCTAAGGCAGCTATTTTAAAAACCTTTGATTTTTTCGAAAACCATTTGAAATTAAAAGGCCCACACCTAATTCCTTACAGATACTTTTATATGACTATTGCAAGTTATTTTTTTGAAAATTCCAACCCCAACTATGATTTATTGAAGCATTATTTTTGGTATTATAGTTTTCATCGGGATGATTTGCTAACTAATACTACTGATTTGTGGAAAAACGTTAATTTTCTTCAAAGAGTTAAGATAGGGAAGGAACAAACCTTTGAAAGATTTATGATTGATAAAGAAGATTTAAGGAGTGCTTCTTACAGTTCAAAAGGAAGGTATTCAAGGGCAATTTTATCCTTGTTTTCTAATCAGGATCCAAAAGATTGGCGCAATCAAGATCGTAGCGTATGGTCTGAGGTTTATTATTCTTTAGTGGATAAACCCAACTTACACCATGTTTTTCCGCTAGATTATATTAAACACAATCCAGGTTTAAATAAGCTTAACAGTAATAGTTTAATGAATATAGTTTATCTTACACAAATTACAAACCTAGAAATTAGTAATGATAATCCGGTAAGTTATATCAAAAACTTTGATAATTCAACTTTCAAAAATACATTATCAAGGCATTTAGTGCCGGAGAATATTTTAGAATGGGGAAGACAAAATAAAGCTCCGGCCAACGCTTTGGATGAATTCATTGAAGGGAGGGTAGTAAAGATTATTGATAAGTTGAAAGAAAAGATTG
>CAZBVS010000031.1:0-3254 GCA_964495575.1 uncultured Candidatus Saccharibacteria bacterium | reverse complement strand
GAGAACGCAGCCGGGCCGGACTGGGGTCAAGGAGGAACGGGCTGGAACGTTTGAGAGTTTTTGTCGTCCTTTACGCCAGGACGGGAGGCTGCTACATAATTATTGAAGCGAGAAAACCAAGCGGTCCTAAGTGAAAAATCTTCCTAGGCTGGTGGGGGTTAAAAGGGGATATCTTCTTTAGATTCTTTCGAATCTAACTGATCATGGTATAAAAGGATACCGTCCGTCCCTAATGAGTAATGCTTTCCTTCATGAGTATTTTCTATCTTAAATGAATATGAAAATAAATCTTCAAAATTGTTTTCTTTTAACATAACTAATACTTCTTTGTTTATTCCATAAAATATTGGCTGCTCTGCGGCTATGAATAAAAGTGGCAAAACCCTGAATCTTTGCCCAAAAAGATCCAAATCAAAAGAAAATTCCGTAAAAGATTCTTCTAAAAAGAATGAATAGTAGTAGTGAAAATAATCATCAAAAGTAAAGTCAATTTTAATTCCACCTAGACCTTCAGGGTCCTTTATATATCCCTTTATCGGACAACCAGACATATCAAAAAAACAAGCCACTTGGGTCTTAGGTTTTTTGTCCCTAACCTTAACTACTTTTGAAACCTGGTCTATGGCATGGTTCATCCTGCCCTGATCAAATTGATTGGAATCTCCTTTGGCTTCGAATACATGCGGCAACCCCTCACTATCAAAACCAAATAAATCTGGTGCTTTTACTCCTTTATTGAGCTTACTTATATTTCGTTTTGAGGCTACAGGGCCCATATTATGTAACTCTATTTCATCCATTGATTGTGCTATGTGTTGCAACCACCTAACGTTCAATAACTTTTCTGCTACAGCTTTGGTCAAGCCTTGTCCAAGATAATACGATACCGCTCCTTTTTCACTTGGATCCAGCTGATTAAACGAAGTACCTAGCTTCAACTCACCGTTTTTAGATAATTCAATATTGTCTAGAGTCTGACAAAGAAGTTGTATTATCTTTAACAAACCGCTTTTCCAGAAAGATCTTATATTTTTATGACCAACAGTAATTGCTGATCTTACTAAACCCCATCGAGAGATATCTAGCTTACTGATATTATTTAGGTGAGAATAATCTCCACTAAAATCAGAAATCTTTGTTTCTATCACGACTACCTCTTATCAACCTAAGCTTTAGTAGTTAACCTTGAATTAAGATAAATTAACGAAACGCAATTAAGCTAATCTAAGATATCTTCTTTTGCCGGAGTGATTCTACCACTTTTTGGCTCCACTGAGAAGCAAAACTCTAGTCGTGTAAGTGGTACAACTTTTGTGGGTCACTCCAATTATTAGCTGCCAAATAGTATTTGGGAAGATGATAGTTAATACGCTTAAAAATTTGTCTTTCAATTATTTTTATTAATATTCATTCATTTAGTTGTCTCTTGACTGACCACCCTTATCTTTTCCCTCAAGGAATTCACCCCGATAGCCAGCATACCTAATTGAAAATTGTGCCGCTTTAAAGGAAGCAAACAAAGAATAGGCAAATAATAAGATGAAGACGGTGAATCTCCATTTAGGTTCTCCAGTAAATCCATGAGAAATTTGTCTACTCGAAAAGAAATAGGAGTAAATAGAGAATAATAATGAAATGAATACACTAAAAAGTGTTACTTTAAATGTATTTAGTATATCACTATAAACCTCAAGTTTTTGCAAGAACCTAATAAAGCTATCATTACTCCCAGAAACTATGACCGCTAGAGCCGCGAAATACACTGAAAATACAATTGCCAAAGTGGTTACGCCTATAGAATACAGCGTCGTAGTAAAGCTTAATTTAAGTTTCAGAGGCAGAAAACAATAACTTATTAGCCAAATGATAATTGCACCACAGAAATCCCAAGAAATAACTATCCTACTAACCCATTTGTTAACCTTCTCTCTCTTGTCTTCGTCCTTATTCATCTCTTCTAGTCAATATTTCTTTAAACTTCTCAAGTAAGGAGTATAGAATTTCCTGTATATTAGCATCTTTTATTGAGGGAGCACTTGATTCTTCCGGAAATGAACGAGTTTTCTCCCTTTGCTCCCTTCCATTCTTTATACCCCTAACTTCAGCTTCACCAAACCCATCTTCCGCCATTTTAATATGTTCCCACGGATACTCGTTTTCTGATATCTTTATCCCTTTTTCTTTAATGTGAGCAGAAAAATCTTCCTTAAGTTCCGCATTCATTTCTTTCAATGCTTTTGTCATCTGATCTTCCATATCAGTAAATGAAGGATTAGTAGGTGTTAATGTAACAAGTAGTTCGTCTATTTTATCGAACTCTTCTATAGCCTGAAATATTTTGCCAGGCCTGGAAAAAGTACCTATAGCAACGTCAACAAACATTCCTTCACGAGCAACTTCAATTAATTTTTCAAAGTACTTCTGAAATTGATTATAAGAAATATCTTGCACTCGATGATAGGCAACAATTCTAATTTCCGATCCTATAAGAAGAAAAAAGGGGGCTTTATTAATTATTCCCTTTTTAACTTCAGTGGTCTCAGTTTTCCGACTTTCTTCATCAACAACTTCTTCTTCAAGCTTTTGTTTGTACTTCACTAAGTATCCAAACAAAAAGTTTTTATTCGAAACTTCTAACTCTTCTACATCAACAAATCCCCAATTATAATCATCTCCACGGTATTTTAAGCCTCCTTCGCCAAGTAATTTTTCTCTTAAAAAATCATCCTCATTCTCACCTTGAATTACTAAATGCAATTTAGCAAATTGGTAGGATGCATTACGACCCAAACATATCGCCCCCGATTATCTTTAATGCCAGATTTTTCTCTTTTAGGTCTTCTTCAGAGTGAAACTAACTATCTATGACACCTTTTGTCTTTCGCTTAAAAATATGTTTGGTTGATATTAAACAATCGATAAAATTCTGTACAATAAGTATATGAAATATATATCACTCTACCATATTTTTACGTGGAGTCTTAATAGAGCAGATTTTGACCTTTGGTACGTACAATCGAGCTTTCGACACCTATAATACTTTCTTCTAACAGGTTTACTCACTTAGATGTTTTGACCTCCTTATCAGCCAATTAAGTATTAAAGATTCCTTTATAAATGGCAAATATCGACTAACTAAGCCAAATTATCCATCGGAGAGGAGTTCCGATAGCTTTCTTGTAAAGCTTTGTTGCTCATGTGTACATATTTCAGCGCGGTTCTCATCTGTTCCCAGCCAAACTGTCTCTTGAGCG
>CAZBVS010000030.1:0-3468 GCA_964495575.1 uncultured Candidatus Saccharibacteria bacterium | reverse complement strand
TCACCGATAACCGTACACCTAATAAAAGGTGATATTTTAGATTCTAAGAAGGTGATCGCGGCTATACAAGGGCAAGATGCAGTAGTTCATCTTGCTGCACACACTCGGGTGTTAGAATCTCTGGAAAATCCCAAAAACAATATAAATATTAATACCAACGGTACTTTTAATGTAATAGAAGCCATACGCAAAAATAAAGTAGATAAATTTATCTTTGCATCTTCCAATGCTGCCGTTGGTGAACAAATTCCACCTATCAATGAAGAGATGATATCTAAACCTTTATCTCCTTATGGTGCAAGTAAATTATTTGGAGAAGCTTTGTGTTCAGCATATTACAATTCTTACGGCATCAAAACAGTTGCTTTAAGGTTTGCCAATGCTTACGGACCTTATTCAAAACATAAGACTTCAGTTGTTGCAAAATTCATAAAAAGATTAAAAAAAGGTGAATTTTTGGAAATTTATGGTGACGGAAACCAAACCCGCGACTTTATCCACGCATCCGACATCGCTCAAGCTATCTACCTCTGTTTAACTTACAACGAGCA
The DNA here is from genome assembly GCA_964495575.1 of uncultured Candidatus Saccharibacteria bacterium. GTDB lineage: Bacteria > Patescibacteriota > Minisyncoccia > UBA6257 > GWB1-50-10 > DATGCT01. Next base: position 2,917 of record CAZBVS010000030.1, on the reverse strand, counting down.
AACGTCAGTTAATTTTCCATCGTCCATCATCCATCGTCCCCCGGATGTATGGGGTGAGATCTTCCAAGTAGCTACAGGAATCGAAATAAAAATAATAGATTTAGCCAATATAATAAATAATTTGATGCAAGGGAAAGAAAATATAGAATTTACAAGCGAAAGAAAAGGTGAAATCAGGAGGAATTTTTCAGATATAAGGAAGATAAAAAGAATTTTAGGATTTGAGCCTAAAGTTGAGTTAAAGGAAGGGTTAGAAGGTTTAATTAACCGTCAACCGAATACCGTTAACCGTAAGCCGTAACCGATGAATAGAAAACTAAAAACAACTCTCATAATTTTATTTTCCTTAGTCCTGCTAGGTTTTTGGATACAGAGCACAGCTAGTTTTCGTTTGATGCGAGCAAAAGCTTATGGAAAAAAAGGGCAAGAAAAAAAAGCCGTAAGTTTATATAAACGGATTTTAAGGAGAGATAATATTCAAAGAGATAAGCTTTGGGTTTTTGGCAAGAGATTATCCCGATCCGAAAGAAGCTTGTTAACAGGGGAAGTTTTGGATCATTGTAAGGAGTTAACCGGAATTGAAAAAATGAGATGTTATGAAGAATTAATTGGTGTTAGTCCTGATATTGAGTCCCCATATGGGAAGATTTATTTTGAGTATTTAAAAGATGATAACTTCATTATGGCTTCATCTATTGCTGCGGAATACCGCAACCAATTTGGGAAAGAAATTCCGGTAACTTCTGAAAAAAATGTGATTTTGTTTTATTGGAAAGGTAGATTTTATTTGGATAAAGGTTTATTGCAACCGGCCTTAGTGGAGTTTAACAGAGTTCTAAAAATAGATCCCAATTTTACCGATGCTTACTATCGGATTGGTGTGATTTACGAGAGTATAGATAGAAGTAAGAAGGCTGTTCAGTATTATAAAAAAACTTTAGAATTATCCCCTGATCACCTAGGAGCGTTAATAAGAATAGGCAGTTATTACAAGGATAAAGGCTTTTTAAATAAAACAGCAGATTTAGAATCTAGAATAAAGGAGCTAATACCTGAATATGGATTGGATGTTAATTTAAATAAGAAAGTAGGTGTGTTAGGATATGATTTTATTAACAATGATGGTGAGTTTGAATTAGTATTTCATTTCCAGTGTTTAGATAATGTAGAGAGTGACTATAGGTTGTATTTAAGGGCTATTGCCAAGGATGAATCTATTTTGTCTGAGCAAAGAGCTAAATACGGCTGGCTTAATTTTAATAAGGTAGTTTTATCTAGGCCAACCAGTCTGTGGCAGGTTGGGGTTGTATATAAAGAAGTTGTTAGCCTAGATATATGTCCATATGAATATAGATTTTGGATTGAATTGTATAAGACGGATAGAAAAGATAGACGCAGTTGTTTAGTCAAAAATGGTACTGAAGATTGCCGCGTTTATTTAGGGTTTTTAGGCCCAAGTTGAAACCAAAAGGATAAACATTTTTTGAGATGTTAAAGGATTTACGTTTTTGTATAATAGGCAGGGGTTCTATAGGGACAAGGCATATCAGGAATCTGAAAAAGATGGGGTTTAATAATATCATTGCCTTTACTGAATCAAAAGACCAAGTTAAAGATAAGATTTATTGCCAAAGATACCAAGTGCGGAGTGTTCATTATGAAAAAGAAGTAGCTGTCTATAAGCCGGATGTTTTTATAATCGCTAATCCTACAGCCAGCCATATAGAATCGGCCATGATGGCTTTGGATTTAGGTGGTCATGTTTTCATGGAAAAACCCCTTTCTCATAATCTTAAGGGGGTTTATGAGTTTAGGAATAATCTTAAAAGTCTAGAAAAGAAATTCATGTTAGGTAATAACTTAAGGTTTCATCCTGTAATAGCAGAAATTAAGCGCATGATAGATAATGGTTGTTTTGGAGATATATATTTTGTATCTGTACATACAGGACAATTTCTTCCTGATTGGCATCCTAAAGAAGACTATAGAAAAAATTATGCTGCAAAAGAATCTTTAGGTGGTGGATGCGTCCTGACCTTGCAACATGAAATTGATTATATTTATTGGTTTTTGGGTAGATTTGGCAATCTTAAATCTTTTACTAAGAAAGTAAGCAGCCTTGAAGTTGATACCGAAGATATAGCAAGCATTATTATAGAGGCTGAATTGGGCCCAATAGTAGAGATTCATTTAGATTATTTACAAAGGCCTCCCGAGAGAAGAGTACATATACAGGGAAGCAAAGGTTCTGTTAAATATAGTTTTAATAATAATAGCTTGATATTTTATGATTTTGAAAGCAGAAAATATTCTAAGGTTTTAGATTTAAAAGATTATGATTACAATCAAATGTATCTTGATGAGATTAAACATTTTCTTGATTGTATATTAAACAATAAAAAGCCACTAATTTCTTTTGATGAGGCGGTATATACTTTAGATATTTGCATGAGAATAAAAAGGGAAAAATGAATATTTTAGGTACTATTTGTGCTAGAGGAGGATCTAAGGGGGTGAAGAATAAGAATATTAAAAAGCTTGGGGAGTACCCTTTGATTTTTTATACAATAGATATTTTAAAAAAATGGGATAAAGCTGACAAGATTATATGTTCTACAGATTCAGAAGAAATAATGGCAGTGGCAGGAAAATATGATGTAGATATTCCATTTAAAAGACCAAAGGAACTTGCTACTGACGATATTTCTAAATTTCCAGTATTGAAACATGTACTTAAGTTTTGTGAAGAAAAGTATGAGAAAAAGTATGATATTATAGTTGACCTTGATCCTACTGCTCCGATTCGAACAGTTAATGATTTGCAAAAAGCACTTGAGAAGTTTTTAGATTACAATGCAGATGTGTTATATAGTGTTACGAAAGCAAGAAAGAACCCTTATTTTAATATGGTAGAATT
>CAZBVS010000029.1:0-3643 GCA_964495575.1 uncultured Candidatus Saccharibacteria bacterium | reverse complement strand
TTAAAATGTCAGAATATATGGTTTTCTGTTACAACTTAGATAAAAAAGAATACTATGCCTTTAATAAAGATGTAGGAGAAGATAGATATAATGAAATTAGAGACTTAATAAAGAACGACATTTTAAAAGATTTAAAGCTAGAATTAAACGAAAATCCTTGGGAGGACGAATGGAAAAAAGTAACAGCAGAACAATGGAGAAAACTCTCCGAAATACCGGAGTTTGACCGAGAGGTAGTAGAAAATATCGTAGGATTCGAGATTAGATTAGAAGATGACGCTAAGGTTATAAAATAACTAAAACATTCTAAAAAGTCGTAATTAACTAATTAAAATAATAAAATGAACTCAAATGAAAATCACATTAACATTAAACATAGAAGGCAACGAAGTATCACGAGACTTCAAATTAGACGAGATAGAAGACCACAACTGGCAGGAGGAGGTAGAGGATATGCAATTCTCAATCTGCCACATCTGGCAACCGCTAAAAGATTACGGAGACGGCATTCAAGGACGAAGGTGTAGAAACTGTGGTCAAACCGAGTTCAAGGTCGATGACGAGTGGTATGACGAAGAGAATGATATATTCAACGTTTATCCTTCCGACCACTATCATCAAGATCCAGTTAAAGCATAAAATTATGGAAGATAAAACATTAAATCAAAAAATAAGAGAGATACAGAATGAGATTGACCCATTAGTTAAGGATAAAGAGGTTAGTTTTGGCAACACTAAATATGAATACTTTGACATCAACCAGCTATTAGACAATTTATTGCCACTACTTAACGACAGAGAAATTGCCCTTACTCAAAGAATTGTTATCAAAGACGGTCAAAACGTTCTTAAAACAGTTTTATCTGATGATAACGATAGTATTGAAAGCGAGGTTATATTACCGGAGAGGAATGACCAGCAGGACTTTGGAAGTGACCTCACATATATCAGACGTTATGCTCTTCAAGCGATGCTCGGGTTAAGAGCAGAGGACGACAACGCAACCCGTTCAAAGGGCGACAGCAAAAAAAGAGATATGATAGATAAAGTAGATGAGATTGATAATCTAAAGGATTTAAAAGCATTCTATGAAAAGAACAAGGGTCAAGGTAAGTGGTTTGATAAATTGGTAAACAAGAAAAAGCATGAAATCAAAAATACATAATGTAGAACAACGATCAGATGAATGGTTTGATTTGAGAGCTGACAAACTCACAGCATCCCACGCTCAAGAGATAGGCAATAATGGCAAAGGATTAGAAACATATATCTACAAGAAAATGGCTGAATACTTTTCAACAGCAGATGTTGAATATTACACAAATAAAGATATGGAACGAGGAAACGAACTAGAAGATACAGCAATTGGTATGTATGAGCTTGACAATGACACAGATGTAAGACGGGTTGGTTTTGTAGAAAGTGATGAACACGTTGGTTGTAGTCCGGACGGTTTAATAGGAGATGACGGCTTAATAGAAGTAAAGTGTCCCAACGACTATAATTTCTATCGTGTATTGTGTAATGGCAAATCAGAGGTTAAAAGTAAATATATTTGGCAGATCCAGATGCAGATGTTAATAACCGAAAGAGATTGGTGTGATTTAGTTTACTACAACCCAAACTTTGAAAAGACAATGATAGTATTCCGGATAGAAAAAGACGATGAAAAACAAAAAGACCTAAAAAAAGGAATTAAAAAGGGCGTAAAAATGATTAAAAAACATCTCAATGAGTAAAGAATTTCCACAAGGTATACACGTTTCTGAAGCAGAACCAAAATGGGTATTAGCCAAACTTGGTTTCAATGTAAAAAAGTTTACTGAATGGCTAAAGAAACAAGAGAATAAAAGAGGTTGGGTTAATATAGATATTAAAAAGTCTAAAAAAGGTAATCTATACGCCGACCTTAATAACTACAAGAAAGACGACGACCTAGATGAAATAGCCGAAGAAATGAATGAAGATATACCATTCTAATTAACTGGCACTGGAACATTCCCGATTATATCTGATAATTCAAAACAACGAATACTTTGAGAATTGTCGGTAAGGGTGTTCTGGGTAAGACCAACTTAAATTAAAGTAACTATGAACACAATAACAATAAATCAAATTAAAGAAGCGTTGGCACCATTAGCCGATAAGATTGGTCAAGGTGCGGAGTTTACTTGGGAGGCAGTTCTTCGACAGCAATATATAGATGGTGGAATGGGTGTATTTTTGACTGTGTTTGGAATAGCTATTCTTTATATAACATATAGGGTGGTATTATATGCTAATAAAAAGTTAAAAGAGAATTCGTGGTCTGATTGGGAAATTGTAAGGGTTTTGGTAATAATCTTCGGAGTAACCATAGGATTGCTTTGTTTGGGATTCGGATTTGAACAAGCGATTAACCATCTTCTAAACCCAGAATACCAGGCGATAATGGACTTAATAGGAACGGTTCGATAATGACTAAACTATCTCTAAAAAACAGAATAACGAGATATGTTTACCGGAAGAACGGTTGGGTTCACGGTGGACAATTAGAAAAATTAGCAATGGACGCAGGATATAAGGCAGGAAACGCAGGAAGGCGTTGCAGAGAGTTAGAAGAAGCAAACATTTTTGAAAGAAAAGAAAACGATAAAGGACACGTTATGTATAAATGCGATAAACTCCCCCACAAATTAAAGGTCAAACTTGGAGAGTTTAACAAAGATGACATAGTTAAATACGCAATAGGAGCGAAATGACAAAAATAACAACGCATAGAAAGAAAGCTTGGAAATGGTTTTCAAAGTATATCCGCAAGAAGGACGCAAACTTTGATGGGTATGTAAGTTGTATAACTTGTGGAACAAAGAAGAAATGGAAGAATATGGATGCAGGACACTTTATTCACGGAGTATCAAAGATGACTTATTTTGAAGAAAACAATGTTCATCCTCAATGTCAAAGATGTAACAAGTGGCTTAATGGAAACCTAAGAGAATATACTCTTAAAATGATAGACAAATACGGAAGAGACGAAGTTGAGAGACTTAAAAAACTATCTCATTCAAAAAAAACTTGGAATAAAGGACGATTAAAAGAGTTAGAGGAAGAATACAAACAAAAGTTTAAAGACTTAAATAAAGAAATAGACTTATGAAAATAGATACAATTAAAAAAAAGGCGGAACTTGCCTTAGATCAGCTTGAAAAAATGGATGACAAGTATACCCAATATATTAAAAAGGTTGCTAAAAATCTTTTTGATACTTCCCTGGACTCCTTATCTGCCGACCAACTGGCGGAGTATGGCACAAAACTGTCGGGCGTTTATACTTACCTACTCAACAAATCCGCTAAGAAGCGGGCTGAGAGAGACACTTATGAGCAATTATACGATGAAGCCTATAATGACGCTTATCTAGATTATAAATCAAACGACAACAATGTAACCGATGCCAGAGCAAAAGCCCAAAGAGATTGTTCGGACATCCAAAAAGTAATAACCGCCAAGAATTTTGAAAAGAATGATATAGAAAATCTAATCAAAGCGTGTGAAAGGCTAACAAGTTTCATTCAATCAGCGTTGAAATTAAAGTCGGAAGAGAAATATAAGAGTTATGATTAATTACAAAACAGATAAATAAAGGTCAAAAATAAATCAA
>CAZBVS010000028.1:0-3690 GCA_964495575.1 uncultured Candidatus Saccharibacteria bacterium | reverse complement strand
AGATAAAAATAATATGTTAAAATAATAACAAGGTCGAAAAGCTAAACTTTATTTAAAAAAATGACGACAAAACAAACAATTGTTTTAGTAATAGTGGCTATTTTGGTGTTAGGTCTTTTGATATACCTAGGTTCTTCAAAAGAATCTTTGGTTGATAACTCGAGTGATGATCCGGAAGCTAGCGGGGAAGAGGCAGAGCCGGCAGGAGAGGAGGCTGCTCCAGGGTCAAGTTTGATCAGTGATGAGGGTAAGGTAGTGGATGAAGAAGGTGAAGAGGTTGATAACTCGGCAGAGCCGGGTTCACCAAAAGCACCTAAGCAGTCTGACCCTATCTCTGAAGAAGAGACACCAAGGGATTCTTTGAAGGTAGAGGTTTCTGCAGAAGGCTTTAGCCCAAGTAGAATAGAGGTTGATTCAGGCAATGCGGTGACGATAACGGTTACCTCCGTTGATGATCAGACTCATATCTTTAAGTTTAAGGATGAGAGTTTGAAAGGAGTAGCGGTAGGGATTGCTCCGGGAGAGACACGAGCAATTTCGTTTAACGCACCATCACCGGGAGATTACGAGTTTTACTGCGACGTACCTGGTCATGAAGCAAGAGGAGAATCGGGGGTGATGATAGTTAATTAGAGGAGATTTAATAGATAGTGAAAAGGGCTCAAATATTTGAGCCGTTTTTTCTTAAATTAATTAGTTTATTAGGGGTATAATAAAGGTAATATGAAAATAAGTGAGAATAAAATTAAAAAAGTTATTGAGCTTCCTAAGGAAGGAGGTCCTTTTGTGATGGTAGAAAGGAAATATTTTGAAGAGCTCAAGGATGCTTTAAGGGCTGTGATAGAAGGAGAGAATGCTTTGCGAGACGGGAATATAAGGTCTTTCAAAGATTTTTTGAACGAGGAATTTCCTAAGTATGCAAAGGATAAATAGATCATATATTTCACCTCGGTTTGAAAAAAGTTTTAAGAAACTTTCGGAGGATATAAAAAAGAGAGCGATTAAGAGTATATTTTTATTTGAAAAGAACCCGGATTATCCGGGTTTAGAAGCTCATAAATTAAAGGGCCCACTACAAGGTTTGTGGGCTTTTTCTATAGGAGGTTGCTTTGTTTGGGGATTTTTGGTTGACAAAGAAAGTAAGGAAATTATAATAAGTAAGTGAAAGGTAAAAAGTAATTAAAAAAATCTATGACTTACAAAACTTCTGTAACAAAAAAAGGACAGATGACCATCCCTAAAAAGCTAAGGGATGCTCTTGGGATAGATAAAAATACTCAAGTTGAGATTGAACTTGATCAAAAAAACAAGGTTTTAAAGGTTAAGAATATCCCTGATATATCTGAAGTGAAGGGTATGATTAAAAATCCAAAAGGAGGGGTAATGAAGGCTAGAGAAAAAATGGAAGAAGAATATAAAAGAGAATGAATTATTTTATAGATACAAGTATTTTCTTGAGATTTCTGGTAAATGAGGATAAAAAAGCACACAAGGAGTGTGCTAATTTTTTGGATTCGGTTAAAAAAGGTAAATCAAAGGTTTATGTTTCTCCGCTAGTGATAGCAGAAATCGGTTGGACATTAAAAAGCTTCTATAACCAACCAAAACAGAAGAGAATCAAAGCATTAAAGGCTATATCTGGTATGAAAAATATTAAATTTTTACAGAACATTCAACCGCTTTTAGCATTAGATCTTTATGAGAATAATAAAATAAAACTTATTGATGCTTTTATTGCGTCTGGATTAAAATCTCACAAAGAAAAGTGGGTTATAGTTTCTTATGATAAAGATTTTGATAAGATTGGGGTAGAAAGAAAAACTCCCGCTGACATTTTATTACATAGCTCGGAGGATACTTTGTAAATTTAACTTTCTCTTTTTGAAAAATCTTGATTATCCAAGCTTAAAGACTCATAAACTGATGAAGGTTTATGGGTTTTTCTATTAATAAGGATTATAAGGGTGTGGATAACTGTTATTTAGAAGGTTTTGTATGTTATAATAAAACCAAAGAATAAGTATTAATTTTTGTATGAATAAAAAAGTAATTTTAGGAGCTGTTATAATCATTTTAATAATCGGAGGAGTAGTCTTATTTACCGGAGAGTCTCCGGAGGGTGAAGTTATATCTGAAGATGAAGAACAGGTTGAAGAGAGTGTGACGGATATAATTCATAGAGCTTTGAATGAAGGTAACTCTACAATCTGTGAAGAGATAGATGATCCAGGGAGAAGAAAGGGGTGCTATAATGAGTTTGTAGTAAAGGAGGCAAGAGTAGAGGATGATCCGGTGGTTTGTGAGCAGATAGAGGATGAGGTAGGGGTAACATCTTGTAAAGAAAGAGTCTATGTATACCGGGCGATAGCCGAGAAGGATAAAAGCTGGTGTGATAAGGTAGAGGATAAGCAGAGAAAGAGTCAGTGTTTGGAGTTAGTGAGTAATAGAGTGGATAATAAAAAAGATGAAGAATAATATGAATAAAAAGGTAATTATCGGGATAAGCTTAGGATTAGTGATTGTTTTAGTTGGTTTGTTTTTAGTTGGTGATGGAGGTGATAAGGAAAAGGATTTAAGTAAGGTAGAGGTGCCGGATGCGGGGGGTGTAGTAGAAGACGGAGATTATGAAGAGGTAGCCATACCTTCTAGGCAAGGTCCGGCTGGTTCATCTTCTGGGACTCGTGATGCAGATACCCGATTTTATGAAATTGTGTTTGAGGATGGTAAGATTTCTCCGAAAACAATCATTATTAATAAAGAGGATAGTGTAAGGTTGAGAATAAAATCAGGTGATGGGGAAGATTATAACTTTACAATCAATGAGTATGCTCAGTCTAAGGATGTATCAGGTGATGGTTCAGTGACCGAGATTCGTTTTTCAGCATATAGCGTAGGAGAGTTTCCGATAACGTGTTTGAGCTGTGATGAGGAGAGGGTAGGAACCTTTGTGGTAACCCCAGGTGGGGAATAAAATTTTAAAACATGAGATATAAAACATTATTTTTAATATTATTAATTAGTTTTTTTGGAGTATTTTCTGTTGCTTTTGGAGCTCAGTTGACTGAGATTAAGTTTGTTGAGCAGTCACTTAGTAGTGGTGATTCATGTTCTGATGCTGGAGCCATTACGGTAAATACATCTCATCAGTTGTTGATGTGTGATGGTTCTACGTGGGGAACGGTAACTAACGTAGCCAGTATTGATGCAGAGAACGTGAATGCAGGGAACTTCGGAGGAGGGGGTGGTGTATGGAGTTTTGGTGGTGCAGGTCAGTTGGGGATTGGGACGACGAGTCCAGATGGGGCTTTGGATGTGAATGGTGATATTAAATATTCTCCAGGAGAATTTTATATAAGTACTTACCAAAGTACTAACGATCCTTATTTGAGTACAGTTAGAGATATGATAATCAAGGCTGATTCAGATGATAGTCAGAGTGGGGAATCACTTGATTTACGCTCAGGTGCAGAGGGGTTGGTTACTATTGTTGATACGGGTAATGTGGGTGTGAATGAATCTAGTCCCACCACTGCTTTACATGTTCAGGCAGATGGCAATCAACTTCAGTTACAAGATGAGAGTGCTTCCGGTGAGTTTTATTTTGAGGCAGATTATAGTACTGGTAATGATAGATTTGCTATTAAGAATAATAGTAATAATGAGGTGGTAACTATTAAAGATGATGGGAGT
>CAZBVS010000027.1:0-4115 GCA_964495575.1 uncultured Candidatus Saccharibacteria bacterium | reverse complement strand
TTTATTAAAAATATCCTTACTTCGATTTCACTACCAACTTTCCGTATATCTTACCTGAAGAAGGGCAATAATCACGACACTCTATCCGATAAGTACCGGTTCCTGAAACTCGAAAACTCAACTGATCCTCTTCTCCATCTTCAGCTACTAAATAATTACCAAGCTTAGGGATGTAAAAATCATACTTCCCTCCTTCTGACCTAAGCTTCAAACTAACAATCGTGTTCTTGTCTATCGTCAAAACATCTGGATTATACCCATCAGATGAAACAACTACTGTATATCCCCCTTCTCTTTCCCCTGTCTCAGAATCCTCTTTCTCGGTTACTCTCTCCGGTTTTGTCTCTTCAACATCCTCCTCCACATCTTCACTAAACTCAGGTATCCCGGACTCATCATCAACCGGTTCCGTCTCTTCAACTACCGGCTCATTATCAACTACCTCCTCCTTATCCTGAGGTGTAAACACAAACCCCATCAATAGCAACAAGATGGTTACAAAAACTGCAAACCCAAGTAATATGATTATTTGTTTTTGAGACATAAAAATATTAAATAACTCTTCTTTATTAAATTATACCAAAAAGAACCCCTAAAGACTAAGACCCAGCTAACGCAAACCCCCAAATCTCAGAAACTCCCGCCCTTTTTAAAACTTTAGCGCATTCCGATAAGGTGGACCCTGTAGTCACAACATCATCAACTAACACCACTCTTTCAGGAACATTATCTCCAACAAAAGAAAAGATACCATCCAAATTATCTAACCTTTCTTCTCTACTTAACTCAACTTGAGGTTTAGTATCCCTAACCTTAGATAACAAACGTACCGACTCTTTCCTAAACAACTTACTAACCTCAGAACTAATAATCTCCGCCTGATTATACCCCCTTTTCTTTCTTCTTTTCTCGGAAGAAGGTACAAAACTAAAGACCACATCATCTAAAAAAACAAACTCCCCAAACTCTCTAAACCGCGAAGGAGAATCATTAATATATCTTCCTGCTAACTCTACAAAATCAACAATAACATCCCTTGCTCCCTTAAACTTAAACCAATGAATCCCCTCTCTTGCTAATCCATTAAATTTCCAAACAGTTACCAAACCATCCAATACTCCATCACATTTATCACAACTTTTCCCTGTAAGAGATGGTTTAGAACAAACCGGACATCTAAGATTAGACACCTCTAAACCAAGTTCACATTTTTTGCATATAAAACTACCAGTCTTCCCACACCCCAAGCACTTCTTGGGGAAAATCATTGCCTTAAAAAACTTAAATAATTTTAAGATTAATCTAATATTCTCAAATTAAATATTAAAATCACCCGCTAAATAAAAGAGAAAACTCGGCAAGCTTCGAAAATAACTCTTTACCCTTTTTTGTAAGCACCTTTTTCATCTTTTTTATTTAAAATAAGATTTAATAATTTCTTTGCCCCTTTTCTAACCTCACCCTCTTTAGAAGAATGAACAACATCTAAAACCTCCTCTCGGCCATAATAACCAACAATCCACCTCCAATGATCTAGATCTCCATAGTTAACAGAGTTAATAATTATTCTTCTTTTACTCTTATCAACATCTATATTACCCTATTTATATGACCAAAGAACACTCTTAAAGATTTTTGGTAATTTCTTACTCATATATACATTATACCATATCTAAATATCCTCTAAATCTACTTCTTTATAACTAACTTTTAAAATAATTATTTTTTACGAATAGCCTTAGCCACCTTTTCCTTTGAAACATTCAGAGAAAATATTGCTCTTAAAATAGAGTCTATAGAAACACTAGCATCACCCGCTTCCATCTTTGCTATCCTTGACTGACTTGTTCCTAATCTATTAGCCAACTCTGTTTGGGTATAACCCAATCCCCTTCTCCGTTTTTTTAAATAACGAGTAAGAGTAAGCTTTGTTTCTATGTACTCGACTTCTTCATCACTTAAACCTAAAAAATCCTTTACAGACCCTACCTTCCAACCTTCTTTTTTTAATTTTTTATACTTATTACTCATTTTTAAGATTATTATAAAAAGTTTTCAATCTATCTCCGGATACCTTAATTTCGTTCTTTGGAATAACCTTAGTTTTTTTCTTAAAAACATCTAAAATCACCACTCCTTCCTCGCAAACATGATAGATAATTCTCCAATTATTTTTATCTCCATTTATCCTCAACTCATAACAATTTATACCTATATTAAACATCGGCTTAGAATAAGGCATCTCAAGTATATCTCCTTCTTGAACCTTCCTTAAATAAAAGCCTGCTGTCAATCTTTCTTTTCTTGAGAATGGAGGTGACTTTATCTCAGAACCTAACCAAATTATAGGTTTTTCTTTTCTACTAAACATAATATGTCATATTTGACATAAAATCAATAAATAAATTATTCTAATATTAACCTCAAATACCAATCAGCAGAACCGATATTATAATTACCCTCCAAAAAACAACTGTTCTCTACTTCTTCACAGCTAGAATGCATAGCTCTAAAACTTCCCACCCCCGCAAAACCTGCTGAATACTCTTCCCCACCTCGCTTTACTGCATTAACCCACTCATTATTATGATAACCTTTGTTTGTACGCCCTGCTCTAGAAACATCCAACACTAACCAATAAGTTTTACCTCCTTCTAAGGCTACCGGCTCTTCAAAAGTAAATACAAAATCTTTATTTTCATTAGGCTTATGAACACCACCCCTCACAGAAAAAGCTATCTCCTCATTAAAATCAGGCTCGTCAGAAGAACCACCCAAAACAGAAAGTCTAATGTCTGAAGGATAATTATGAATCATATCTCGTTGCTTTATTCTTAAAGCCGCCTTATTAAAAGACGTTCTTTCTTCAAACTTTAAACTTTGAAAGCTAGCAAGATCACCTGAGGAATAATTATGATTTATATAACCCCAAGATTCTGACCATTCATCTATCTCAGTTTGTTCAAACACTACTGAATATGGAGGATACTCCCAGGTTGAAGTTGAAATATTGGAATAACCCCCAAAACCATCTTTAGCTCTAACCCCTATCAAAAATGAGTCTCCTGCTTCTACCTCCTCCTCATGACTCTCTCGATTTCCAATATTCTCCCAATCATCGTTTTTAAAGCCTGAAGAAGCCTGAGACACATCAACAAACGCAATCTCATACTCAATATCTGAATCAATTGTATCCGGATCATGAGCCTCCTCCCAACTAACATTCAACTTACTTTCTTTTTCTAAAAACTCAACTGATAAATCTCCCAAAACAGGCTTCTCATGAACGGGCATACTCTCCCTAAAATAATGTTTAGTCTTATCCACAACTACTGAACCAAAGAAACCCCTCCTTGATCTTGAACCTTTATACTCATAAAATCCGAAGGTAAAATAATCATCTTTATCAAACTCAACCTCTCCGGTAGAACTTGCTAATTCTATAAGAACATGATTATCTTCTCCTAACCCATATTTATCATAATAAACTGTCGCTCCACAACGTTCTGAACCAGCCTCACACATACCTGAATGATCAGGAAAACCAATAAATAATCCTCGCTGATTAGTAGCCCCGTTATAATCATCAAACTCAAAACTCAAAAAATCACTCGGGTTGGAAAAATTCCACCCATTAAACAATGTTAAAGATCGCTCAAGATACACTTCCTTATTCAAACTAGCCACCATCCCTTTTATGCTCCCTGAATACTTACTCGGCACAAAAGGATAATCTGAGTAATACAAATCTATTAAATAATCACTACTATTCCCTCTCTCATCGTTATACACAAAAACCTCATCAAAAATACCGGGAATAGATACTGTTGAACTTACAACCTCTGACTCTAAACCCTCTTCATCTACTGCCTGAACCCCAAAAACCCTCTCCACCCCTACCTCTTCAACCGGAACAGAATACTGAAAATCAGTAGAGGTAGCAATAATCTCACCCTCCTCACCTTCAAATTCCTCAATTACATAATAAGAAACCAACTCATCTGAATACCCCTCCCAATCTAACAAAATTCTTAAATTATCTCTATCATACTCTGCGGAAAAAGAATCAACTACTGAAGGACCTTCCCTTGGCTCCAAAAAACTCTCTAAATTCT
>CAZBVS010000026.1:0-4252 GCA_964495575.1 uncultured Candidatus Saccharibacteria bacterium | reverse complement strand
TTGTCTTCTTCTTTAGTTTCTTCATTATCATCTGATTCTTCTTCTGATTTTTCCTCAACTTCTTCTTTTTCTTCTGTTTTCTTTTCTTTTTCCTTCTTTTGTTGTTTAGGTTTTTCTTTAGTAGCTTCTTCTTTTTGCAAGATCACATTTATCGGGGTTCTTACGTTATCACCGAAATCAATCCATACCTGCTCTTCTCCTAAACTTCGAAGAGGGTGGGTAAGGTTTACGCTGATATCTTCATATCCATCTTTGGAAACTTTTTCTATTATATTTTCAGCAGTTACAGAGCCATATACCTGGCCTTTTGCTCCTGCTTTTACAACGAAGGTATACGTATTACCTTCCAGTTCTTTAGCTTTTTCTTTGTTAGCAGCAATTCTTTTCTCTCTGACTTTTTTAGCTTTCTTTCTCTCTTCCTTGAGTTCGTTTAGGATCTCATCAGTGGCAATTGCAGCTAAATCTTTTGGAAGAAGGTAATTTCTGAAGTAACCAAGAGCTACTTCATGAACCTCATATTTACGACCGACCTGAGGAATATCCTCTAAAAGTATTACTTTTATCTTTTTTTTCATAATATTAATGTTGGGATTGATTTTACGTCCTTTGATTTTTCTTTAATTATTTCTAGAGCTTTCTGAAGTTGAGGATCAGTTTCTGTATCCGAGTCCTCAATTTTTACTTCTACATCAGGCTCAATTCCATTTTCATTTATTGACTTATCATCGGGAGTGAGCCATTCAGCAACAGAAACCTTTATTTTAGAGCCGTCTTTAAGAGTTTCAACTTCTTGAACAGTTCCTTTACCGAAGGTGGTCTCTCCAACTACCGTAACATTCGAATGATGGTGTTTTACAGCCCCGACAAGAATTTCAGAAGCGCTGGCGGAACCACTGTTTACGAGTAAAACTACTGGAATATTAGACCAAGCTCCGTTACCTCTTGCTTTGAAATTCCGGGTCTCACCGGAACGGAATTTTTCCTTGGTGATTATATCTCCTTTATCCAAGAACCATCCAGAAAATTGGTTAGCTACTTGAAGATACCCACCGGAGTTATTCCTTAAATCAAGAATTAATCCTTTAGGTGACTGGAGAAGTAAATCAAATGAGGCTTGATAGAACTCGCTCACTGCGTTGCCGTTAAAGCTGAAAAGCTGGATGTAGGCAATCTTGTTATCTTTCATTTCGTACTCGATTGTAGGGACTATAATCTTATCTCGGGTGATTGTAAACTCCTTGGCCTCTTTCCAACCGTCTCTCATGATAAGAAGGTTTACGTCAGTTCCCTTTTCTCCTCTTATTTTCTTTACAGCATCTTCAACAGTAAAGTTGCTTGTATACTCATCATTAACCTTAAGTATTTTATCACCAGCCTTTAATCCAACTGACTCAGCAGGATTACCCTTAAGAGGAGCAACAATTATCAACTGGTCATTCCTGATCCCTATCTCAGCACCAATACCTCCAAAACTTCCTTCGATGTCTTCTTCAAATTTTTTGGCGTCTGATGGTTTAAAAAAGGTTGAGTACGGATCTCCTAAAGATTCCATGGCTCCTTGGATAGCGCCGTAGAGCAGTTCTTGGTCTTTTATTTCGTCCGGTTTATAAAATTTATTTTTAACAACCCTTACCGCATCCCAGAAAAGAGAAAAGTTGCTGTCAATAAGCTCACTTTTGCCGTCCTCGGGGATTTCTAAATCATCGGCAGGTTTTTCTGATACGGTTCCGAAGTAATATCCGCCGTAAAATACAGCGAATAATAATAAAACTCCTGTTATAATTTTTACTAACCTTTTTCTTGACATCTTTTATTTTTCTCCTGGTCAGTTAGAAGGCCAGGTTCTAATTTAGTGTAGATTATACAGGTTAAATAATCAACCTTTTTCACAATTTGTGATTTATTGATAAATAGTGATAGTATAAAAATATGGATGAAGAAAAACAGAATAAATATATAGAGTTGTTAAAGGAAAGAGGGGAAGAAAAAAGAGTTACTAAATCATATCAAATGACCGGCTTGAAGATAGCAGAAATCTTGGGTGACAAAGAACATAAAGCGTTATATATAAAGCTAGCTAAAGAAAATAATGAAAACTTTTTACTTGGTTTAGCCAAGGATATTGCAGATAGAGACAATGTTAACAACAAAGGGGCATATTTTATGACAATGCTTAAAAAACATAAAAATGAATCTAAAAATAGTAACAATAGAAAATAAGAAGGATGAAAAATTCTTGAGAACCTCGACAAGTGAGGTTGACTTTGAAAAAGAAGATAAGGATAAGTTAAGAGAGTTAATCAAATCTATGAGAAAGACAATGGTTGAAAATGATGGAGCTGGTTTATCCGCTAACCAGGTTGGGTTAGACAAAAAACTTTTTGTCGCTCAGATTCCTGATGAGAATGGAAAACCTAAGTTTTATGCTGTAATTAATCCAGAGATAACTAAAAGATCATCAGAAACAGAGATTATGAACGAGGGCTGTTTGTCTATCCCTAATATAGTAGGGCCGGTTAAAAGACCGTATAAGGTTACCTTAGAAGGGAAGGATATAGAAGGTAAGGATATAAAGATAAAGGCCTGGGGCTTTTTGGCAAGAGTGTTTCAACATGAAACAGACCACTTAAACGGAAAATTATTTATTGACAAAGCAGAAGAAACCTTTAAATTGGACGAGTTGAAAGAAAACGAAGCTGACGTTATATAACATGAGATTATTCATAGCTCTTCCTATCTCAGAACAAGTAAAAAAGGAGATCGATAATCATACAAAGCAGTTAGCAGAGATACAAGAAGCAAAATTTGTGCCAAGTTATAACTGGCACTTTACTTTAGTATTCCTCGGAGAACAAGATAAGAGAGATGTTCCTGGTATTGAAAAAGCTCTTGAAGATGTGGTTAAAAACCAAAAAAATCTAACAGTTCAGCTAGATAAAATAACTTACGGCCCAAACCCGAAGAATCCAAGAATGGTTTGGATAAGAACAGATGAAGAATCAGATGAAGAAATGGGAAAACTAAAAAATAACCTTGTTTCTTCTTTACAAAGCCAAGGAATAAACTGGAAAAAGAGTAATTATAAGTTTAAAGGACATATTACTTTAGCAAGATTTAAGAACAAAAACATTAAGAAACTACCTGATATAGAAACTAAGATGAAGGTTCATTATAAACCTTCATCATTAAAGTTAATAAAATCTAAGTTAACTAAGCGTGGAGCTTTATACGAAACAATCAAAGAAGTTCAGTTTTAGGAATGAATATTTACTTCCCGGGCTGTTTTACCAGCCACATGGATTTTAGTTAAAACAAGCTTCTCTTCTTCAATTTTAGATTGAAGAAGTTTTACTCTTTTGTTTTTAGGTAATCCTTTATACGGTTCCTTCAATTTAGTCCAGACCCCGGGCTCAGGATTTAGAGATCTGATCATGTTATAAATCTTTTTTACCTCTCCCCCATCTTTTTCTATAGCATTAATTAAATCTTGGGGTTTTACATACGCATCATCTGAAGAAAACTTTTTGGTAAAGGTGGCTTCGTCATGATTTTGTTTTTGGGGAGCTAGCTTTCCTTCTAAGTAATCTGGTATAGAGTCTATAAAAAGATCCGCTCCAACTTCAGCGAGCTCTTGTTTAAGACTCAAGTAATCTTTATTACCTATCTCTACCTCTTTCTGAGCGATAATCGGCCCATGATCCATTTTCTCGTCCATCTTATACAAAGACACCCCAGTTTTTTCTTCACCAGCAAGAATCGCGCTCCGTATCGGGGTAGCCCCCCTATACTTTGGAAGGAGAGATGGATGGATTCCGATTGCTCCTTGTTTAGGGATCTCTAATATTTTTTTAGGAATAATCTTTGAGTACGCAGCAACAAGAAAGATATCATTGCTTTTTAAAACATCAAACTGGCCAGGGTCTAATTTTTCCGGTTGCCAAACTAAAATATCATGCTCAGCAGCCACTACTTTTGTAGAGGGTGGGGTCATAACTTGATCACGACCGACAGGGCGGTCAGGATTACAAATCACAACATGAGGTTTCATGTTATTATTGATTAATTTTTTAAGAATTATCTCGGCAAACTTTGGAGTTCCAAAAAATGAATATTTCATAGTGTCTTTTATTATAAACCGGGTTGCAGATTAGTAAAATTATCGTTAAAGTATAAAAGGAATGTCGGGTCGTCTAATGGTAGGACGCAAGGTTCTGGTCCTTGTAATCCAGGTTCGAGTCCTGGCCCGACAACA
>CAZBVS010000025.1:0-4632 GCA_964495575.1 uncultured Candidatus Saccharibacteria bacterium | reverse complement strand
AGGGTGGTTTCATTAGATTTGGTGAAGAGGCTGGTATTCCTGAAGACTTACAACCTCTCGCAGAAGAAGCACAGAAGTATGACAGTGCAGAGGAGTTTTTGGAAAGCTCACCGAATAAATTTGTAACCGAGGGGAATAAGGTATTTTTGACAGATAATCAAGGTAGAAAATTTTTATGGGATGAACTTTCTAATAATAATTTAGCTGAGTTGGAAGCCAAAAGACAAAATTTACAAGCCTTATCAAGAGATAAAATTGAATTGCCAGCAATTGAAAAAAGGATAACTAATAATAATAATGGTTTTACCAAAAGGAGCGCTGAAATAGAGCTGAAAAAAGCTGAGAATAAATTTCCTGATTTTGATTTTAATATTAAGGGAGCTCCGATTAGTGAAGCAAAGGGTAGGTTTTATGTGGTTGGAGAAAATACAAAAATTGAAAATCTACCAACACCAGAACAATTCTTCAACCAAGTAAAACAACAAGAAGAAACAGCAATAACTTCAGCGAAACCTAAAAAGATTCCAGTTAGGGGAGAAGATTTTGTATTAAGACCAACAGAGGATAGAACATTATCACCAGAAGCAAGACTAAGAAAAGAGGCTCGTGAAAGAAGTGTTGAAAACATAGTTAAAGGTGAAACCAAGTTAAGCAATGTTCGAAAAGATTTAGGAAGTTGGGCTAGCGGTGTCCGTAAAGGAAATATTGAAA
Organism: uncultured Candidatus Saccharibacteria bacterium; assembly: GCA_964495575.1. Taxonomy (GTDB): domain Bacteria; phylum Patescibacteriota; class Minisyncoccia; order UBA6257; family GWB1-50-10; genus DATGCT01. Next base: position 3,921 of record CAZBVS010000025.1, on the reverse strand, counting down.
CAAGAAAACAAATTGAACAAACCTTTAATGAGTTTGATAGTATCCTTGAAAATTCTGGATTGAGAAAAGAAGATATAGATAAATTTGATAGCTTAAAAGAAAACATCGCGACTGCGAAGAACCCCCAACAGAAATTACAAGAAGCTATGCCCGAAATTCAACGCAGGGTTGATAACTATGTAAAAGCCGAAGACAAAAGAAGTATTAGAGAAGCAATTGAAGAAGAACTTAAATACACAAAACCTGTTAAAGAGGGCGATAAAGTTGTTGGTAAATATGATTACGAAAGTAATAAATTCTTTGAAACGATAAGAAAATACGACAAGTTAAACCAAAAAGAAGCAAGGGACAAATTAGACAGTATGCCAGAAGAGGATTTATCGGAGTATCAAAAGATACAAACAAGATTCCTTTCTTACAAAGCTAATGGTATGAAAGGGTCATTAGATATGTTTCAACGAGTATTAATGGACTTAAAACGAATGAAGGATCTTGGAGAAAGAACCAGAGGTTTGGAAGAGTTTGAAAAAGCATTAAATAAACACGAAAGAATAGACGAAATATCTGAAGCAATTGACTCAAGGAAACAAAGCAAAGAAGATTTGTTGTCTGAACTTAGAAACTTCTACCTTAAAGGCGTAGCAAACATTAAGTCTTTGTTAAACGCATTGGTTGGCCCGGAGTTGGCTCAAAAATACGATCCACAACTTTCTCAAAATAGAAAAGAAACATCATTTTATTATGATAACGAAGAACTTATTTCTGAAAGTCAAGAGATATTTGGGTTAGATAGTAGGCACGAGTTCGAAAAACTAGCAATAGATATGATGGAAAAAGAATTTGAGCTATATGACAAAGAAGGTGTAAGGATTGAATTAAACAAAATGGAGGTAATAGATATTTACAACTCCATCAAAAATGACTTAATACGAGAAAGATATTATAACGCTTTTGGAGAACAACAAGTGGAAACATTATTAACAAACCTAACCCCTCACGAAATGGAGTTTGGCGACGCTATAATGGAAAAACTTCAAGACTTTAAAGGAATATTAAACAAAAGACATATAGAAATATACGGTAGAGATTTAGGAGATATCGGGGTTTACTGGCCATCATCGTCAGAATATTCCCAAGATATATTGGACGATTTTAGAGTTCAGGGAGAGATACCTTCTGCTATGAGAAAACGTTCTAAAAGCCCTAAGATAATTCCTAAGCCAAAGAATGCGTGGTTAAAGGCTATGAGTCATATAGATCAAGCAGAACACGTTAAATATATAAGTAGACAATATGAGTTATTAAAGCAGGTATTTAATGATAGAATGATTGAAAACAAGATTAAAAATAAGTTTGGGGAAGACATTTATAATCAAATGAATGACTTGTTTGAGCAAATATCTCTTAATAAAGAACAAGAAAAGATAGGAGTTATGGCTGAATGGTATGGTAAGGCGATTAACAACTGGGTAAAAGCTAAGATTGTATCTCCTACGATTTTTGTAAGACAAATTGGCTCAATGATAAACTATGCCGAAAAAATGAAAGTATCCGACTGGTCTAAATATTTTGGAGAAGGTTTGAAAAACCCAAAGAAAACTTTTGATTTTATGTGGAAAAACGCTCCGTTTTTGAAAGCAAGATTTAATAGAGGTTATTCTGAGGCGTTAAGAGATGCTATTAATGGAGCAAACAAACTTTCTATTGAAACCAAAAATCTTACAAAAGGGTTTACTGCCTTAGTTAGATCTGGGGACATCACAGCTATTATTTATGGAGGTTATGCTGTAGTTCAGAATGAATTAGCTAAAGGTAAAAGTATGCAAGAGGCAATAGATGTTTTAGAACAAGAAACTATAGATCATGAACAGTCTGGTATTAGTTCAAGTCTTTCCTTGCCCCAAAACTCTTCTAATCCGTTCGCTAAAGCATTCTTTAGATTTAAAAATACACTTTCCCAGTATTTGAGAAAGCAGGTTGATGCTATTATTAATTTTAGAAACGGTGATATATCAGCTAAACAATTAGCTAAAACAACAATGATTTATTCTGTTATACAACCAGCATTGTATATTGTTTTGGGATACGGCGTGACACAAGCATTTAAGGGATTAGGTTCGGCTATATTTGGAGCAGAAGACGATGACGAAGAAGAGACATTACTCGGTAAAATAATACAACAAATAGCCATTAACCCGTTTCAAGCAATACCCGTTTTAGACGGATTATCAGAGTTCGCTTATAGAAAAACTACTGGTAAAAAAACGTACGGCATATTCCAAACTATAGCATTAGACGATTTAGAATCAGCTGTTAGTAAAATGACGGGAGATGATGTTACATTAAAGGACTGGATAGATTCATTGGGGGCAGCACAAGAACCTTTTACATCAATTCCTATTACAAGCGTATTAAGATATGCAGAATATATGCTTGGAGAAGATATACTTGAAACCGAAGAAGAAACAACTGGGGTCCCTAAAATAAAAGCACCCAAGATAAAGGTGCCTAAGATAAAAGTCCCTAAGATTAAAACTTAAAACAAGTTTTCAATAATATTTTCAGCAATTTCCATAAGTTTCATTGTTCCCGCTACAAAACAAACCAGCATATATAAGTAAAAAATTGATTTTAGTTTATCCATACTTAATACATAAATCTTTAACAAACAAAAGTCAAGTTGCGGAATATCTAAAATTACATTATTAATAAAATATGGCTAACATACAGAATATTTTAAAAAAGTTTAATAAAGAAGAAGAGCCAGACGTTGTATACATCCTTGAGAAACTGTTATCTAAAGTTGAGGCTGTAAAAGGAGAAAAAGGGGACAAAGGAGAACGTGGACCTAAAGGAGAACGTGGACCAAGAGGCCCTAGAGGCCCCAGAGGTCCTAAAGGGGATAAAGGTCCTACAGGCAAGCAAGGGCCTAAAGGAGAAAAGGGTTCTCAAGGCGAAAAAGGACCAAGAGGTGAGAAAGGCCCAATAGGACCACAAGGACCTAAAGGTGATGATGGCAAAGATATAACTGATATCCCAGTAGAAGATCTTATAGAAGCTCTACAATCTTTTAACGAAGCCTGGCTTGATGTTAAGAAAATTAAAGGTTTAGAAGAAATGGTTAACAGGCTTATTCCAACGCCATTAGGCAAGAAAACAATTCATAGGGGTGGTATTAACCTTGTATACAACGAAACGCTCTCAGGCACGGCTGACGGCTCTAATAAGGAATTCACAGTAGCAAACGCCTTCAAAGACGGAACTCTTGTAATAAAAGACGAAAACGGCACAGTATTAGACGAGGATGCCGATGACTACACAGTTGACGGGCAGACTATAACATTAAGTCAAGCCCCTATAAGCAAGCCGCCAAAGGCATTAATTTATGAAAAACGATAATATGAAAAAACTACTACTTATAATAACACTATTTTTAATTCCAACCGTCGTATTCGGACTTAATTCTAACTGGTTTTTAGAACAATTTGAAAATAATACTAATGATTTAGGAGCGACTGTTGTTTATCCTTACAGAGGCGGAACAGGAACATCAACCACTCCAGAGTCAGGTCAAATCATGATAGGCAATGACAACTCCGTTTACTCCCCAGCTTACCTACAAGGCACAGACAATCAGGTTAATGTAGCTACAAGTTCAGGTGGTATTCAATTAAGCCTTCCCCAAGACATTGCCACAAGCTCATCTCCAAGTTTTTCAAACCTTACTTTATTTGACTCACTAAATATTGGGGGTTCGGTTAATCCTGGACCACTCACGATAGCAGGTTCAGCAACCACAACTCTTTACGGCGATGGTTCTACCTCTACTATTGGGGCATCGTTAGATATAACAAATGTTCTTTCAGTACAACATGGTTTACATATAGATACAGATGTAAACAGTGGTGCCTATCGAGATGA
>CAZBVS010000024.1:0-4664 GCA_964495575.1 uncultured Candidatus Saccharibacteria bacterium | reverse complement strand
GCCTGACCCTTACTCTCATATTTTTTAAGTAGTTTTAACAAATTCATATTTTTATACTAAAGGCTCAAGATCAAGATCTAAGTACTCAAATCTATTTTTTCTAAATCCTGTCTTCCCCAACAACCCTGTCTGAGCCCCAATATCTTCAATAACAGCTAACGCATTAGCTGAGGCCAACTTCAATGCGTAATTAACCTCATTCTTACGCATCATCCCTACCACAAAACCTGTCCCAAAAGCATCTCCTGCTCCTGTTCTATCTTTCACTTCATCACCTTCATATATTCCTGCTCTATACAAATACCTTCCGTCTGAAACCAAGGATCCTTGAGCTCCTTGAGTCATAACAGCTATCCCATCATCTATCAGCTTATCAAACTTTCGAAAAATAGCTTTTTCATCATCATAATCAACCCCAGTTAACTCTGCCGCTTCCTCTCTGTTTACAATAACCACATCAAGTTTTTTTAACAAAGGTTTCAACTTTTTAATTCCCATCTGAACGTATGTTTTAGATGGATTCATAGCTATCTTCGCTCCATTCCTTTTCAAGGTCTTCACCGATCGCTTTACTACTGAAAAAGGCATGTCACTTGGTGATATGTAACCCCACTTAGCTTTCAACTTACTAAACGGAACATCTCTCTTAGTAATCTTATCTGTCACTCCTCTGTACATTAAAATCGTTCTCTCTCCATTAGGCATTAATAATATTGAGGAATAAGAGGTTTTATTCCTCTTATCTTTAGAGACAATAGTATCCACGTCATTTTCCTCCAAGTTATCAATAACCCTTTCTCCAACCACATCATCTCCAACCTTGAATATAGCGGCTGTATCATAACCCTGATTCGAAAAAGAAACAGCTGCGTTAGCAGCTCCTCCCCCAAACTCAATCTGAAAATCATCTAATTCTATCTTAGCTCCCACCGCAAAACACTCTGCTTCTCCTTTAGGAAAACCAATCTTTTTAAGATGCTCCGGATCTTCCACATGTTTAAATGCATCACTTTTTAAAAATACGTCCTGCGTTGCAGAACCAATAGTTATTACATCATACATAATTATTTTTTATTTATTTTCTTTTTATTACTTTTTTAACTTTCTTCTTTATGTCACTCACCCCCATCCCGTATTTCTCTACAAGCTCAAAAGAATCACCAGACTCTGCAAACTCATCTTCTAAACCAATAAACTCAACAGGAGCAGGCATCTCTCTTGATAATAACTCTGAAACAGCTCCCCCTAATCCACCTTTTATATTATGATCTTCTACAGTCACCACTGCTCCTGCTTTCTTTACTTTCTTTAAAATAGTTTGTTCATCCAAAGGCTTTACCGTATGACTATTCAAAACCACCGTTCCTACTCCCTCATCTTCCAGTTCATAAGCTGCTTTCAAAGCGTTATACACTAAATGCCCACATCCAACTATCACAACTTCCGGTTTTTTACTTTCCCAAAAAACCTGTGCTTTATGAGGCACAAAAGGTGTTTCTTCTGTTGTAAACACAGGGGTTCCCACTCTACTCAACCTGATATATACCGGCCCCCACATATCTACCGCAGCCACCACTGCCTTTCTTGCTTCATTAATATCTGATGGAACAACAATCTTCATGTTTGGCATCACTCTCATAGTAGCAATATCCTCAATTGCCTGATGAGTTACCCCATCTTCTCCAGTTAAAATACCAGCGTGGTGACCAGCAATTTTTACATTTGAATCATTATACGAAATTGTAGTTCTTATCTGCTCCCAGTTCCTTCCTGGAGAAAAAACAGCAAAAGAAGAAATAAAAGGTATCTTACCCGAAACTCCCAACCCGGAAGCAACTGTAGCTAAGTTCTGTTCAGCTACTCCAACCTCAAAAAACCTCTCTGGAAACTTATCTGCAAACCAATGAGAACGAGTCGATTTTTTAAGGTCAGCAGATAAAACGACCACATCATTGTTTTTCTCTCCTGCCTCAACTAATCCTTTACCATACCCATCTCTTATAGGTTTTTTGTCAATTTTCTCCTCGTCAAAAAAATTCGAAATTATATGAGAATCATCTGTCAACATACCCTTATTATCCCATACTTAAGGGCTTTTCTCAATGTTGATAATGTAAAAATAAACTCAGATATCTGAGTTGTTTATAAATCATCTAAAAAACGCTCTAATTACTCAACAAATACAAAACAAGAAAAGGAGCTACAGCCGCTGCTGTCTCTGACCTCAAAACCAAGTCTCCCAATCCAGCCATAATAAAATCATTATTCTTCGCTGTCCCTATTTCTTCATCACTCCAACCCCCTTCCGGCCCTATAAATATACCTACTCTCTTTGGTTTCTCGGCTGGTAAATCCTTTTTTGTTAAAAGACCTTCTCCTTTATTAAAAAATATGTTTAGATCATTATCCTTTGCGTCCTCTATAGCTTTTTCAAAAACACCTACTTCGGTTAACACAGGTAATCTTCCTCTGCCTGACTGCTCCGCTGATTCTTTCAAAATCTTACCTAATCTTTCTTCCTTTAACCCTTCCTTCACCGTCCATTTCGTCTCAATTGGAGCAATCCTTGAAACTCCTGTCTGAACAGCACTTCTTGCCGCATCTTCAAAATTACCTCTTTTAACAAGAGACATATACAAAGTTATCTCCACCTCAGGTTCCGCCTCTGTTTTCCGAACTCCCAAAATTTTGAAAGAAGCATGAGTTTTACTCAACGCACCAATTGAGGCTAACCCTTCTCTCCCTGAACCATCTAAAAGAAGCACCTCATCTCCCGGCTCCAGTCTCAAAACATTTCTTAATTGATGAACTAAAGCCTCATCTGAGGTTTTTATATCTCCTTTATCTAAATCAAAATTACCAAAAAATCTATGAAGTCTCATTATTATCTTTTATTTTATCATAAATTTAATGTTTTGTTATTTAATAACTACCTTTCCAAAATCATCTCTTTCTTAAAAAATGTCCCAAAAGACATTATCTAACCGACTTAAAAACTTCCTTCTTAATTTATAAGTTTGAAAATGATTTAGTATTCCTAAATATGAATTCACTGAAGATCTGATATAAATTTTATCTTTATTAGTCAATTTATTTTTACTCAATATCTTATTTAAATAATTAACTTTTTGCCAAAGATTATTCTTGACTCTTTTTGATACATAAGTTCGCCAAGGCTTTATGTAAGCCCCTAAAAACTCAACCCCTTTTGAAAAATGTTGAAAATAAATCTTCCTAGGATGAATCTTCAACTTTAACTTTTTCCATAAAAATTTTTTCATTTTAGGTAAAATAAATTTCATCAAATCCTTATCTCTAGAAATCATTATAAAATCATCAACGTATCTTCCGTAATATTTAATTTTTAAGTTGCTCTTTATAAAATGATCTAAAGAATTTAAATAAAAATTAGCAAATACTTGGTTCGTATAATTTCCAATGGGTAACCCACATCGAAGCGCAGAATTAAAAAGGCTTTTTGATTTCGGTAACCCCTTCCATTTACCACGCGAAGATTTAAAAACACAATTTTTAGTAGGGTTGTTATTTATAATTTTTTTACAGAGCCAAATAATTATATCTCTATCAGATCCGTTATATTTTTCTTTTATAAAACTTGTTAATTTATTTATAAGAATATCTTTATTTATACTCATAAAATACCCTTGAATATCCGCTTTTAATATCCAACAATCATTTTTATAATTCTCACTGCAACTTCGTATAAAGTGTTTCACTCTATTTATCCCAAAAAGAGTGCCCTTGCCCTTCCTGCAACTATAGCTATCATAAATAAATTCTTTTTCAAATAAATGATTTAACTTATTAATTACCAAATGATGGATAACTCTGTCTCTAAATTGAGCAGCAAATATTTCCCTTTTAACTGGCTTATTTACAACAAAAACCTCAAAAGGGCTTATCTCATACACCTTTTTATTAACTTCCTCCCATAACTCTATCACTTTTTTCTCAAAATCTACCTCAAACTCTAACGCATTTAAGGAATTTCTTTTGTTTTTTCGACAATCAAAATAAGCTCGAAAAAAATCTTCAAGTACAATTTTACTCATAAACAACTTAATTAAAACTAAGTCCCTGAGGCAACGCACTGAAAACGCGTTCGCCTTATTGTTCGTATTACGGTTGACATCAGAATTCGAGTGATACAGGTTACGCCTCCAGGCATTGCCTCCGGAAGGAGACGAGGACCAAAAGTTACCGTTCGAACGCCAATTATTGAACGAACCGTCGGAGTTGTTACGATAACCGCCTCCTACCAAAATAACTACTTGATTTGTGATTTAGAAGCTTTCCTAAACCACCTTCTAATCCTCATTTTTGAGGGAGTTATCGGACTTATGGGGCACACTCCTGCAGGGCAGTACCTCTGCAGAATTCCGGCCCAAATATTAATCTAATGATTTTTGCCAACCAGCAAGTTGTTTAGAAACATCATCAATTTTTTTATTAACTCTGGAAAATTTTTTTAAACTAATCTGTTTTAAATCTTTCAGCAGCCTGAAAAGTAATCTCACTACCTCTATGTTTTCCCTAGCATTTTTTAATAATTCTTTTTTATTTCTTATTTTATTTGCTCTATAGATATTCATCATTAACTCCATTATTTCATTCTTCAACTTCTCCCCCGCAGTATATTTATA
>CAZBVS010000023.1:0-4971 GCA_964495575.1 uncultured Candidatus Saccharibacteria bacterium | reverse complement strand
AAAAAGCTCTCTAAATCGTGAGGATTAGGCACGCTACGAACCCTAAAAGAATCAATCCCTCCACATCCGTTCCCCTTATACTCATAATCATCCACGGCAGCATAACAATGGTTATCTTCATAAGCCATCCTTTCCCAACTTTCCCCTCTTGGCACAGATTCATAAAACAGTTCATCCACCTTCTTCCCTGAACTATCATATAAAATTAATCCATCATTTGTATAAGGTAAAAGATATGGGTAACCTTGATCATCATAAACTACATCTAACTCCACCTCCCCATTATCCTGATACTCTTTACTCCCTATCAAGAAAAATCCGCCAGAAGGAATAGTAGAAGTAGAAAAACTCTCTACCAATCTCTCTACCTCAATCTTATCTTTCTCAAACTTTCTCCCTAAGGACCAACCGGATAACTCAACCGGCCCATCCGTTGGATTATATAACTCAATAAACTCTTGATCTGAAACACCGGTTCCTGCTCCCGGCATCACCTCACTAATCACCACATGACCTGCCTTCCTCCCCCAAGAAGAATCTCTTACAGAAACAGTTGAGGTTACAGTAGAAGAAGCGTTGGAATACACTGCTATAAGATTTACAACAAACTCACCAGAATTAGAATAAGTATATGTTGTTGTAGAATTATTACTAGCCTTGCTAAACCCATCACCAAAAACCCAGTTATAATACGAAACCTCACCCGTTGAAGACGCTTTAAATAAAATACCTTCTCCTACATCAGGGTCAACAGGATTATACTCAAAAGAAACAACCCTCTCTTCAGAGGCCTCACTTGAAACCTCCGGGGGCACAAACCCACCGCTTACCAAAGAATTTTTAGGCGATAACTCAGTCACTGAAAAATCCTCAAAATTATTATCTGTATCTTCCTCTGCTAAACGAGACACACTTTTACCAGCTGGGGGATTCAAAACCTGCTTTGTTTCATAATCAGACGCCAAACCAAACCCCACCTTATCACTCAACTCATCCACCGGATTATACAAAAGTACCGTATTATCCGACGCCAAAGAATAAGTACTTCCTGAATACCGAAGATCAGGCTCAACAGAGCCAGAATAACTCAAACTACTAGAACTACTCTGAGGAGCAATTAAAAAATACCCTCGAGAGGGTATAACACCAGACAAAGAACTCACTAAATTACTTTCATTCCCCGAAGCAGTCTTCTTTTTTAAAGACCATTCATCAAGCTTAACCTGTGAATCACTCGGGTTATAAAGCTCAACAAACTCATCATCAACCCCTTCTCCTTCTACCTCCACCTCCGATATTAAAATCTTTGAATAATCTTTACTACCGTCCTCCTCTTCTTCGTTATCACGTGAAACACCTCCTCCTCCATAATATATTTTAACTATACTATTTTCTTCTCCAGGGGTTCCTCCTACCCCATCACTTGTCTGCCAACCTAAATCATCTGTTCTCTCCATTGTGTTTTTCAAACTATTATTCCCCTCAACCCAATCAGGATTAGCCTCAACTTTGTCTAACAAATTACAATCAGCGTCAAATAACTTTAACCCTTCGTCACTGTTTTTCAAAGATCCTGTATAAATCTTATCCGCCGTAACACCTGACACAGACTCATCATCTGTTCGTTCTAAAAGAAAAAACCCTCCTCCTAAAGAATCGCCTTCTTCAAAAGTAACATGAATCTGATTATCCTTATCAATTAACTGAAAACCTTCTAAATCAACATCTCTTCCTGAAATATTTTTAAGCTCAATCCACTCATTACTTGAACTCTCATTTGTTCCCATCCACGCTACTTCGTTAATAATTATGCTTTCATGATTCGACATGCCTCCCATATCATAACTACAGCTCTCATACGAAACATCCTCTTCTAATACTTCGTCTTCATTAACTACATCCTCTTCATTAACCTCCTCTTCTTCCTCAACATCCTCCTCTTCTACCTCTTCCTGATTTTCTTCTTCAGGCACCTCCTCCTCATCTTCCGCTAACATCTCCTCCTCAATATCAGGCTCAGAGTTTAACTTCCCTGGGGTTCCCCCTACCTCAAGACTAGTATGCCAACCTCCATCATGACTTCTTTCCATAGTCTGCTTGCTATCATTATCTCCTCCCGGCCAAGAACCATTCGAGTACACCGCATCACGCAACACGCAGTCTTTATCATACAACTGCAAACCCTCATCACTGTTAGACAAGGAACCGGAATAGAAATCATCTGCCTTAAGTTCAGCTGCATCATCATCAGAACGTTCTATTAAATAAACATCTAAGATGCCCAGAACAGTACCTTCGGGCACCCGATACTGAATCTGATTCTTCTGATCAATTATCTGATACCCGCTTATATCCAACTCCTTACCTGAAATATTCTTTATCTCAATCCACTCATGGTTATAATCCTCATTATCCCCCATCCATGCCACCTCATTTATCCGAACCGGGGTCTCCCCAGGAATCTTAGTATTATCAAAAGAACAAAAGGAAACAATATCTTCCTCAACATCCTCACTATCCTGATTATCTTCCTCATACAAAGAAATCTGTTCTGATTCTTCAAAATCATTACCAGATGAAAAAGTTTCCTTCACCACATTTCCAACAGAACCAAAAAAGTTTTTTACACCATTGAATGCTTTAGATACGCCACCAACTATTGATCTATCCTTCCCTGCTTTCTCTAAAATACCAACCTGTCCATACATTCCCTCATTTCCTGCACCATACTTCCTATTCTCTAACTCTTCTGATACAGCGCTGGGAAATTTTTCGAGTAAGGCTACGCCATGTAACACCGCCTGCTTTGAAAGGCGATTGAAATATTGTTGGAAAACTAAAACACTCTTATCGTCTTCTGAAAAAAACAAATCACGAGTTCTATCAAAATTATAAACTCCCTCTGAAATTGGAAATTTAACACCCTCTTCATCTATGCCATAAGCTAAATTACTAGATATCCCTACAACCTCCGGCTCATCGTAAACATCACTATCAATTGTATCCTTAGAGAAAAAATACCTATTTGAATACCTCGCCATACTTCTTAAATAACCTTCTACTGACTTCTCTTTTGGTAACTCTACATCTGAGTTTTTGAGTTTCTTTAAAACCCCCGTTCTTCTCTCAATATTCTCAATAGTATAACCCTTAGCAAAAGATTCATAAGGTGATCCTGACTCCCCGACAGCCTTCTCTCCTAAATCCCCAAGTGGTGGATGAGCATCATTTCTCGTATGGGCTGGGACCGCCATATCCTCTAATAAATGCAATACATGGCCTAATGTTATATATGCTTGCTCCTCATTACCATCCGCCATATAACTCGCCGCTTTACCCCAGGTTCTTTCTCCACCTTCTGCTCTTCTTTGATACAAAGTATTATTAACCCAATCAATTGCTGTCGTTTTATTACTCACCGTCATTGCTTCTACAAGCTGAGCAATAGCTTTTTGGTCACCTCTTCCCATGTTGTCATAATTCCAGGCAATCCCCTGTATAGGATCGTAAAAATGATTTACCCATCTTGGTGGAGTATCTTCTAACTGTGAACCCTTGATAAGCCATTTCTTTTGTTGATCTGTTATAGAACTATCAGGATGAAGGTGGTTATAAAAAGAAACCACCTGACTAGTAATAGCCGGGTGAGTTGTTTTCGCACTATAACCATAGGCGCTAGGCGTCGTAATTAAAAATAAAAATATTATTAAAAACAAAACCGCTCTTTTCATAAATTAGATCATAATCTTGTTATTTTCCAAACACCGGATGGGTACCTCTTAAACCCTATATAATATCGGGGTGTTTCATCATCTATAAATGCTTCCATGCTATAAGTTTCTATTTCTTCAACATTAATTTCTTTTGAAGCACTCGTTTCTGTGGGTTTAGCATTCTTTATATAACCTAAAGAAAAATTAAGATCTTCCTTTTCCATATTATTCAAAGTCTCCAACATCTCCTCCTTCTTCCCAATCACAAAATAATCACTGGCTAACTCATAATCTCCTGATTCCACTGCCTCTATAAACATCTCCAAGGTTTCTTGTGGTGTCTCTCCACCAGCATCATCTTCTTTAGCTTGTTCATAAAGTTGTTCTTCAGCCTCAATAAAGGCATTGTGAATCTTCATCTGATCTCTGTTAAACTCATTTCTTTGATAATTAATATATATTAAAGTTCCTACAAAAATTAATAAAATTATTCCAAAAATAATAAAAAGGCTGCCCTTACTAGGCAGCTTACTCTCACGTTCAGAATTATTAAATTCTGGATCTTTAGAAGGATTATTTTGCTCTACGTTCTTTTTATTAAACATAAAAAATCGTTAAAAAACTAGAACTTCAGAGCTCACCCTCCAAAGAAAATTAAAATTTATTTTATTATCAATATTATACCAAATTAATATAAAAAGTTATCCACAACCCTTAATTCAACCAAAAAACAAAATAAAAAAGTGCAAACTTAAAAAACGTCACCGACATAAACCGATAAGCAGAGTAGGTCTATTTTTTTATATTCTTTGTCACCAATCTTTGTAATATGTATTAAAGAAATGTGGTGATTTCGGTCTACTGTCAGTCAGCGGCTCCGGCTGCAAAGATCTAACATTAACCCTCATATGGAAATCGTGTGTGCTTTTTTCTTTCACTGGGTAGTGTCCAAAATCACACTCATCGCCACGCGTGCAAGAATCGATCAGATAAAAGTAACAACATATTGGTTTTCTTTTGTGGCCATCACTTATCGCGACTTTGATCCAATCTTTGAAGTTCTCGGCATCAATGTGGAGTCGCGGGCATTTACACTCTTCATATTCTTTGTCCCCCGGCCAGTAGTGGTTTCTTGGGCACTTGTTTTCGAAACAGATCGCCGTGTTTATTTTACTTGTCGTGATGTATGATGACATCCTACGTGGTATATTATTCGTGATTTTACAATTCATTTTTTAATTTTTGCATTCTGGGTCAG
>CAZBVS010000022.1:0-5201 GCA_964495575.1 uncultured Candidatus Saccharibacteria bacterium | reverse complement strand
ATGAGGACATAAGAGCAGCTATCGATAAGGTAAAAGATATTTTAAAAAGAAAAATTAGAGAAGTGAAAGAAAGAAAGGTTGATCAAATGAGAGAAACAAAAAGACCAGGTAAACCAAAATAAGATGAAAATAAGTCAAAAACTACCACAGTTTAAAGAAACCCCGACTTTAATAATCACTGCCGGGTGGCAAAGTGGTAAGATTTATTATGCCCACAAAGGGAAAATTGTGTTAAGTAAAAAGCTAGAAGTTTCTCGTCAGTATTCAGATAAAGAAGGATATTTCAAAACTAAAGCTGGGACAGAGAATGAAGCTGTTGAATCAGGAGCTCCTTATGAACAAAAAAAGAAACACCTTAGAGACAAATTTTTGAATAAAATAACAGATTACTTGAACGAAATAGTTCATGATAATGATATTGAATCTATCTACCTGTTTTCTTCTCAGGAAGGATTGAAAAATTTTAAAAAGAACCTACCTAAAAACATTTCTAAGTTAGTTACAAAATCATACAAAGGTAATTATACCCACAAAAAGCCTAATGAGCTTTTGAAAATTTTGAAGAACAAGAAGTCTAAACCTGTTCAGGTTATGAAGGAAGAAGCTAAAAAGATTCTGGATAAAACCAAGCGTTTTTTCAACAGAGAATAGGTATTGACATCTGATTAATTATCTTTTAATATATTAATACGCTAAACAGTTTGAAAGAAAGGTCGATAAAACAGTTTAACAGAATGATAAACTCTGATAGATTATGGCTAAAGAACAAGATCAGGAGTTTCTAGAGTACATTATAAAATCCATTGTTGATCATCCTGAAGAAGTAGAGGTTGATCGAAAGGTGGATGAAATGGGTGTACTTCTTTCGCTCAGGGTTCATCCTGACGACATGGGGCAGGTTGTTGGTCGCCAAGGCTCAACAGCTAAGGCACTAAGAACATTGCTTCGTATCGTGGGAGTTAAGAACAACGCTCGGGTCAATCTTAAGATTGAGGAGCCAGAGCGTAACGAATCTCGAAGCGAAGAGTAGTACGCTTTTCTACTCAGTAATTAACCAAAACCAACTCCTTCAAGGAGTTGGTTTTGCTTTATATAATCTTTTTCATGAGCTATAATTTTTAATAATGAAATTTCATATTTTAACAATTTTCCCTGATTCTATAGAAGAGTATTTAAGTAAATCCTTGTTGGGCAAAGCTCAGGAAGAAGAATTGATAGAGATCAATATTATAGATTTTCGAGAATATGCTACTGATAAGCATCAAACTGTAGATGATAGCCCATATGGTGGAGGACCGGGGATGGTAATGATGGTTGAGCCTATTTATAAAGCAGTTAAGGAAATTAAAGATAATACATCAGGTCAGGTGAGGACAATACTTTTTTCCACTAGAGGCAACGTTTTTAACCAAGAAAAGGCTAAAGACCTCACTGATTATGATGAGCTAATATTAATCTGTGGTCGTTATGAAGGAGTCGATGAAAGAGTTGCTGAATATATTGCTGATGAAGAAATATCCATCGGAAATTTTGTTCTCCAAGGTGGAGAACTACCGGCTTTGGTTTTAACTGAGGCAGTAAGCCGACACGTTCCTGGGGTTTTAGGTAAAACTGAATCATTAGAGGAAATAAAAGGTTCTTACCCCGTATACACCCGTCCTCAAACCTTTAAATCAGATGAAGGTAAAGCCTGGGAAGTGCCTGAAGTACTTCTGTCTGGTGACCATAAAAAAATTGAAAAATGGCGAGAAAAACATGGCTCAGACTAAAAACCCTTTGACTTCAAGCCAATTTTTGAATACAATTTGTTATCGTAAACCATATACATATAAATTTAATCTTAAATAAATATGTCAGATAAAAAAATAAGAAAATCAGATACCGCCGTAGATCAAGAAATCATGAAGAAATTAAGTGATTTAGGAGTACTATTTGGACATAAAAAATCCAAAGCAAATCCTGATATGTCTCCTTTTATCAGCGCTAACAGACACGAGATTGATATCTTGGATGCTCGTGCTGTAATAGACAGCTTGAATAAAGCTAGTAATTTTTTGAAGAAAAAACTTTCTAAAAAGAACAGTAAGGTTCTTTTTGTAGGGACTAAGCCTTCTATTAAAGACTTGATGAAAGATTTAGCCGAAGAGTTAAATCAACCTTATGTCATAAATCGTTGGTTGGGAGGAACCTTAACTAACTTTGATGTCGTTTCTGATCGAATTGAGTATTATCAAGAAATGAAAAAGAAACAGAAAGAAGGTAAGTTTGAGAAGTATACTAAAAAAGAGCAGTTAGACTTTGCTAATGAGATTGAGAAGTTATCCTATAAATTTGAGGGTCTAACCAATCTTAAAACTAAACCAGATGCTATATTTCTTGTAGACCCTAAAGAAGAAAATACAGCAATCCGGGAAGCTATTAAAATGGATATTCCAATCATTGCTGTGCTAGATACTAACGATGATCCAAACGAAATTAATTACCCAATTATTGCCAACGATCATAATAGATCTAGTGTAGAGTGGGTCTTGGAAGAGTTAAAAAGTAAAATTATAAAGAATAAATAAAACCATGAATAAAGAAAATCTTCAAAAACTTAGAGATGAAACTGGGGCTGGGGTAATGGACTGTAAGAAAGCATTAGAAAAAGCAGATGGTGACATGGAAAAAGCAAAAGAGATTATTAAAGAGAAAGGAATGATTATTGCTGATAAAAAAAGCGATCGTAAAACCGGTGCAGGTTTCTTAAAAACATATGTTCACAATAATAGAGTAGGGGTTCTTATGGAAATAAGAACTGAGACTGACTTTGCAATTAAATCTGATCCTTTCCAAACGTTAGCTCACGAACTTGCTATGCAGATTGCTGCTATGGGTCCTGAAGATATAGACGAGTTATTAGAACAGCCATTTATTAAAGATGAATCACAGACTGTTCAGGATATCGTTAAGGAAGCAATTGCTGAGGTCGGGGAAAATATAAACATTGAACGCTTCGCTCGATACGAGGTGTAAATACATGAGTCTTAGTTTTATTTTAGATATAATAATCGTTCTCTGTATGGGAGGCATGGTATACATGCTAGCTCGTGCTTTGCCAAGAATTAATGATTTCTCAACAAAAGAAAACCCTGAGATTGAAACCCCCAAAAGCTTAGTTTATATTGAAAAAGCAGATGAGCAGTTTAAAAAAACTAGTGAAAAAATATTAAGAAAGATAAGAGTTATAGTTATGAAAACTGACAACTACTTAAGCAATAAACTTTCTGGTTTCAGAAAGAAAAAAGAAAATAAGAATGATTTAGGCTTTGAACTTTCAGATAAGCCTAAAGAAGAGGAGTTTGAAAACGATAAAGATAAGATATAGTATTTAACTTAGAATGCGTGGGTGACAGAGTGGCCAAATGTAGCGGACTGTAAATCCGCCGGCATATTGCCTACGGGGGTTCGAATCCCTCCCCACGCACAACATAAATCACACCACTGAGTGTGTTTTTTATTTGATTTATTGACTTTTTACCATATAATCAAACTTGGACATTTAAAAAAATAAATAAGAAAGAAAAGGAGTTCAGCTATGAAAGAAAAAAGATTAGTAATAACCGTTGAGGATAGCGATGTAATTCAAGACATGTATCAAACTTTTTTTTGAAGATTGTTTAGACAAAAAAGTGATTCAGATAAAGAGTAAGAATCACTTAGATTCTTTTTTAAACAACTTTAACAAGTTTGATCAGGTTGAGTTTATTGTTCTAGACGGATATTTATCCGAAGCCAACTTGAATGAAAATTCGCTAGATTCCATTCAACTCTTAAAAGAAAAGACAGAAGCAGTTTTAATCGTTGCCACCTCTGATCCTTTTATGAGGAAGAAGATGATGGAAAAAGGCGCTGACAGACAGGTCCGGAACAAGCATGAGTTAATGGATGAAGAAAAATTGAATTCTTTACTTGCTTAAAATAAGCCGGTCGTTGTTAAACGGCCGGTTTTCAAGTTGACTTTTTATTTTTATATGATATACTACAGAATAGTGAGTGCGTAGTAGTCCTTTGTTTTATACAAAGGACTATCTCCAATCCAAGCCCGTTTTTCGGGCTTGGTTTTTTATTTATCCTTGAATTATCCATTCTTTGAGATAAACTAATAATGTGATTGGATTAAGCTGCGGAAGCGGCTGCGATCAGAGCACTCACTACAAAATTGGAGGTCACCAATCGCAGTCGCTTCTGCAGCTGGATCTAATTATTAAGGTTAATGACCGATATAGATCGGTTTCTTTTTATGATAAAAGATATAATAGAAAAAATATTTGGCCCCAACCATCTTAAAAAAGCTGAAAAGATAGTTGAAGAAATTAATGAAAAAGAACCTCAGTTTGAAAATCTCTCACTTCAGGAGATAAAAGATGAGTCTCACCAACTGAAAGAAAAAGTAGATAATGGAGCCTCTCTTGATGATGTGTTAACGAACGCCTTTGCTTTGGTAAGAGAAACTGCCAAGAGAACCTTAGACCAACGTCATTATGACGTTCAGTTAATGGGCGGCATTATTCTTCATCAAGGGGATATTGCCGAAATGTTAACAGGAGAAGGTAAGACTCTAGCTTCTACCGCCCCAATTTACTTAAACGCCTTAAAAGGTGAAGGGGTGCATGTTGTTACCGTAAATGATTACCTTGCTAAACGTGATACCGTTTGGATGGGACAGATATATAACGCCTTAGACGTTTCTGTGTCTTGTTTAGTTCATCAAAACGCATATATCTATGATCCTGATTTTAAGGCAGAAGAGGAAATAGAAAAACTAGACCAGGAAAGAGATGAAAAAGGCAGTTATAAGGTGGTTGAAGATTTTCTTCGCCCGGTTTCTAGAAAAGAAGCTTATCAAGCTGATATTACTTATGGTACTAACCATGAGTTTGGATTCGACTACCTTAGAGACAATCTTGCTCTTCGTTTAGAAGACAAGGTTCAGCGTGGCCACCATTATGTAATAATTGATGAGGTGGACAGTATTTTAATTGATGAAGCCCGGACTCCTTTGATAATTTCCTCACCCGATGAGGAGTCTAGTGAGTACTATAAAAAATTTGCTAAAATAGCTGCTAACTTAAATGAAGGACAGGATTATGAAGTTGATGAGAAGAAAAAAACCGTAAACCTCACTAATTCAGGATTTGAAAATACAGAAAAAATGGCGG
>CAZBVS010000021.1:0-7549 GCA_964495575.1 uncultured Candidatus Saccharibacteria bacterium | reverse complement strand
TAACAAAGAGCTTGTCTCTAACTTAAAAAGTGCTTGACTAATGGGGTGCATTACATAAATAAACATGCTCCAAAGACAGATTATTTACAAAATCATTCTTACTAAAATAAGAAAATAAAGCTGCTCCGGCGGCTTTTCCACCATCGCCCATATTCGGATGAATAAAAATATCAAATACTTGTTCTAATTCCAGTATCTTTTGATTTAAACGAACATTAGCAAAAATACCTCCTGCTAATGCAATATTACTTTTCCCATACCTTTCGCATAACAACTTTATCAAACCAACAATATTGATCTCTAATAATTTCTGAGCCGCTCCTGCTAATGCCTCCATTCCCCATTTATTTTTTAACCTTTCAAACCAACTCCTCATTTCCATAAAAGGGATTTTATTGTTTAGCCTTATGGTCAATTTCTCATGATCAATAACATACAAATCCCGTATTTGTTTATAAACTTTTTCGGTTCTTTTTAATTTTCCATATGCGGCAAGCCCTGTTATCTTGCCACCATGCCGCATCCCATTAAAACCGCAAGCTTCCGTTACTGCTTTCCAAAAAACACCAATTGAATTTATTTTAGGTATTCTAGAAACTTCCTCCAATCTACCATTGATACCCCTATACACCGCACCAGCATATCCATCTCCTCCCCCGTCTAATGAAACAATTATAGCTTCTCTGTAACCACTGGTATAATAAGCAGAACTTATATGGCAGATTTGATGATCATAAAATCCTATAGGGCTATTTATGCCATAAGAACGAATCCTATCGCTTATCCCTTTTCTATTCCTGATAATACATCCTAAAAACTTATGTAGCTGAATTAAATAATTGGCTTCCAAGATATCTCCATTGACTGCCGCAATCTTATAATATACTCTTTTAAAAAGATTCTTAATCCTATCTCTATTTCCATAAAACCCACTAGTAGAAGAAATAGTAGTTTTGGTAATATTTCCAACTGCCACATAATTAATATTTTTAGGGTCAATGTTACAATTTTCAAAGACAGCTTCTATAGATTTATAAGGAAACCCTGAATCCATTTTCACTCTACTAAGACGTTCTTCATTTACGGCATAAATCATCCTCCCATCTTTCACCAAAACAGCCCCGCAATCATGCCCATCATTTACACCTAAAATAATCATAATTTAATTAATATCGTTATTAAAAAATTGCATACAGCTTTGAATATGCCACCCATTTATCGTTAAATAATCTAACATCCCATTTAAAAAGATTATGCCTTTATCCCCACAATGTTGATAGTAGATTTTCTTTTTAAAAAAATTCAATTTGGGATGATTTAAGAACCCTTTTTTGATAACATCAAACGAATGGCAATAAAAAACTATTGGAATGGTAAGCCTGCTTATTTTTTCAAAAACTTTCCAAAAATTAAACCCTCCTAAAAAAAGATAAGGGCTACCTGCTAATATAGGTAATGGTTTAAGCATACTCACCGGCAATTCTCTTATATATCCAGAATATTGTCCTTTATATTCTCCATTTCTTCTATAATTCCAGGAAGAATCATATTCAAAATATTCCCCAATAATTTTTAATTGTTCCGGCCTTATCCGCAAAGCCGGAGCTCTATACCCTTTGACTAGCAAACCCCTTGATTTAAAACAGTTATAGCTTCTCCCGATTTCCTCACGGGTTTCTTTTTCGCCTAATTGGTCTAGATACGGAATTTCATAACCCCTCTTGCTTCCCCGATGGCTATATCCATGAGACGCAATTTCATGCCCCTGATTCATTAATTCCTCGACAAAATGTGGTTTTTTTTGCATTTCTTCGGCAGTTATGAAAAAAGTCCCAGTTCCACCGTATCTCTTAAGTAATTTAGCTATCCATAAGGACCCATTGCTTTTTGAATTCGCATTGTGCATTTCTACATCAACAGTAAAAATAAATTTTTTACTAGGAGTCATTATAAATTTACCAATTTCATACTTGGGCGTAACCAAATTCTAAAAATATCTGTCTATTTATACCTATGAACTTTTGCTTACAATTTTTCCACCTGCCGATATTAGAATTATCTTTGGGTATGCCGTAAACTTTTTTAATGTTATTCGGATTAAGGCCTGTAAATTCTAGTATTTTGTTAACCGAGCTAACTGGATGTTTGCAAATATCTTCATACTTTATTAGTAAATATTGAGAAGAAGAAAGTTTACTTCTGCAAACATCTTTTGCCCACTTGTTAACTCTTAACCAGTTATCCAAAGCCGCCTGAATATGATTCTCAGATCTTACATTGAATAACTTGCGATAACGCAAAGGATTAACATTGGTACTCACTGCCATATCGCGCCCGTCTCTTATAAGATGGATAAATTTAATTTCAGGAAACATTGCAATTAAGGGATTAATAAAATAAATTGCCTCGGGTGATTTAAATCCCCATTTTTTACATTCGAAGGATCTATTATTTCCGGAGAAAAACATTTTCTTGAATAATTTTGAACCGGAAACAAACCTTTCCTTAAAGG
Organism: uncultured Candidatus Saccharibacteria bacterium; assembly: GCA_964495575.1. Lineage (GTDB taxonomy): Bacteria > Patescibacteriota > Minisyncoccia > UBA6257 > GWB1-50-10 > DATGCT01. The sequence continues at coordinate 5,037 of CAZBVS010000021.1, read as the reverse complement.
GGCGCCGCTTTAGCATTGCACGGTCTTTGCCTGCGAATTCAAAAAATATTCTTATAGCATCTTTAAGCTCCAGTGTTTTTAACCGATGACCAAAATAAACTTTTTTAAATATATTTAAGAAATAGTTTGCACTCTTCAGGTCATTTTCATTTTCAAAAGGAAAATGGGCCTGCATCCATTGAGTTCTGCCGGCCAGAAAATACCCAAAAGTTAGATTATCAAAAGGACCATTTAAGTTATCACCTACATAACAACCGGACTCTTTTAGAATCTGGGTTACGACCCTTGTTCCTGAACCACCCGTTCCAAATACAACTATGGGAGATTGTTCAATTAATCGTTTTTTCATTTGTTTTATACCTCTTTAAAATTTCATCAAATTCACAGCTACTTTTGCATTTTTTATAAAATCTGGAAAAGACTTAATTTTCAACAATCTACTAGCCAAATATCTTGGCCTTAAATAAAAAGATTTGAAAGCTTTAGATTGAGCTTCGGTCAAAGAACCACTAGTCCTATTTTCAGGAACATAAACGGGTTTATCCTCTGGATATGTCTGAAATTTATCCCAATCCGGAGGAACCCATCCTTCCGAAACTGCCTCTTGAAAAAGATCAGACCCCGGATAAGGAGTAGCTAAAGTAAACTGTGCAAAATCTGGATTCAACTCTTTCGTAAATTCGACTGTCTTTTCGGTCTCTTCTTCTGTTTCAGTAGGAAGTCCCAATATAAAAAAAGCTCTCGTTTGAATTCCTACTTTTCTACAATAACCAAAAGCGGCCATAATTTGCTGGTTTGTAATATTTTTCCTAATTTTCTTTCTTAATCGTGAAACTCCGGATTCAACCCCAAAAGACACTTGCCAACAACCAGCATCTTTCATCCTTTTTAGAAGTTTTAGATCTATTGTGTCTACTCTTGTTGCACAACTCCAGGTTAATCTTAAATTCTTTTTTATTAACAAATCACATAAATGCTTAATTCTTTTATTATCTACAGTAAATGTATCATCCCAAAAAACTACATCTCGGATTCCGAATTCTCTCTTTAGCAATATTAATTCTTCAATAACATTCTCAGCACCTCTCAAACGCAATTTCCTACCATGAACTGGATTTGAACAAAAGGTACAATTAAAAGGGCATCCACGGGAAGTAATCACAGGAGTTGAAGGCCAATTTTTATAATTAATGGGCGTAGCTTTATATCTGTTAAAGGGAACTAAATGCCGGGCAGGAAAAGGCAAATCATCTAATTCTTCAATATACCTACTGCGCTGATTAATAATTACCTCTTGATTCTTCTTGTATGCTATCCCTTCAATATCCTCAAATTTGCCCCCTTCTGTTAAAGCACGGCATAACATAAAGAAGACATATTCCCCTTCACCTATAACAACAAAATCAACAAAATCTTTTCCTAACAACTCCTTTGGCAATACACTTGAATGGGCTCCTCCAAAAACAATAAATATGTTTCTGTTAATATTTTTAATTTTCTCTGCAATTTCTAAAGCACTACCAATATTATTAGTAGTAGCTGTTATTCCCACAATCTTAATGTTTGATATAACATGAAGCAGCCTATCTTCATCTATTTGCTCTAAAGAGTAATCCAAAACTTCTACAGAAAATCTTTTTTTTTCCAAATAGGCAGCTACTGACAACAAACCTAAAGGAGGGCTTGAATGCCTGATAGACTTCATTTTCCCCCAAGACTCAACGGGGGGATTAATTAATAAAACTCTATCCTGCATGCTTTTTATCTCCACCAAGTTTTTACAATTGCTTTTGCAAAACTAAAACCATATTTCCAATCCTTGCCTTTCTTACTTAATCCAGACTTTCTCTTAGAAATAGTTATAGGAACCTCGCCAATACGAAACCCTTTCTTAATAGCATCAATTATTAACTCGCTAGTGTGATATTGATCTTCCTGTAAAGTAACCCTATCCAACAAGTTGGATTTAAATGCACGAAAACCGCTGGAACAATCTGTTATCTTTTCACCCAGTAAAAAGGTTATAAAAAAATTAAAAGTATTAAGCCCAAAATACCGTAATTTATTGTCAACTTCTCTGGTACCTAAAATACGTGACCCAATAACAAAATCATATCTGTCATTTATAATCGGCTCAATTAATCTCTCTATCTGCTCCGGATGATGTTGCCCGTCTGCATCCATAGTAACAATTATTTCTGCACCTGCCTTCTTAGCCACATCATAGCCTAATCTCAGAGCAGCTCCCCCACCTCTCCTTGTCTTATTATGTACAACTAACTGCCTTTTATTTTTTACTAGTTTAGATGTATTATCTGTGCTTCCATCATCGACAACAATAACTTTCAAATTCCTACCATATATTACTGACGGGAGCCGATTCAGTATTTCTTCTAAATTATCAGCTTCGTTATGAGCCGGAATTATAACTAAAATATTTATTTTACTATTACCATTAAATGATATATTTTCATAACCCAGGTTGCGCACAAGTAAATCAAATTGATACCTATACTCATCTAACTTACTTTTTAAATAAAGGACAAAAAACCATACAACAACATTTGATGCTATCAAAAGGGTAATAATCCGCCCTCTTTGTTGCCTCTGTAATCTTAACATCTCAGTTATAATATTTAACAAATTAGGATTTATAGAAATTGACACAAGAGAAAAACTAAGCAGACCGGAAAGAATAAAATTAGACCTGCTCCAACGAGGCCCTCTATATATTTTGAAAGTAAAGAATAAACCCATTATACCGACAACTAAACCTATTATCCTTAAATTAGACATATCTAATCATCCTGTCCTTTTAATAATTCTGCAGTTTTTTTTATTTCTAAACTGTCCAATATAGCATTTAGATCCCGATTATCACGCCATTGGCCTCCAACTATAAAATAAGGATTCCTATCTTTTGAAAAGTTATGTGAAAAATTTTTTTTGTTATCGAGATTACCGTTAATATAAATAGAACCTATTCCATCTTTATAAACAAACTTTAGTTTATACCATTTATACGGTTGAAACTTACTTTTAGTATAAAACATTTTATTTCTTTCTCCTTTTATCCTAATCCAGAAACCAAATCTATTCTTATTGATTACAACTTGCCATCTTCCATCATCTCCTATAATTCCTTGAAAACGATCCATTGCCATAGGAAAAATCCAAAAGCTAACATTAAAATCATTAGGTGCCCAATTTTCTAAAGATTCTGAAATATCAAGATAATCATTCTGACCATCAAACCTTAACCCGTATCCGTTTATTCCTAATACCCGCACCGGACCCTTTATCTCACCTTTATACCCTGCTTCCGATAAATCTTCCGCGGTATTACCTTTAGTCTCATCAAAAGTCCAAATACCTATTACCTTCTTATAATTATGAGCAGTTTTGATGTCTTCTATCTTATTTTTTATTTTTTCTAAATTTCTTTTCTCATTTGTATGCACATATATTCTTTTAAGTTCCTTTAATGAATTAATATGATCTGGCTGGATTTGTAAAGAATTAAGTAAAAAATACTTTGCCTTTTTGAGCTTATTTTTCTTATGATAAGATTTCCCTAATCTATAATAAATATCTGAAGATTTAATCCCTTTCTTTGCAAATTGACCAAAGCTATCTCTTGCTTTGTCTAACAATCCATAATTTATATAACTTCGACCTAGGATATAATACCACTCTGCTGTATTTGGAAATTTCATAGGTACACTTTTTTCAAAATATTTGCTATGCTGAATATAAATATCAGCGGCTTCTTTATAGATTCTTTTTTTTAAATAAAGATTACATAACTTACCATAATTAAAACCTGCATTTGGATTTAAATCTATAGCTCTACGGTAAAAAATAATACTTTTATCCAAATTCTTGTTCTCATAATATATTGCTAATCTTTCCAAGAGACTATATTCTTTATCTTTTGGTAACTTACCTATATAACCTAACGGATTATAGACTTCAATACTAGCCTTATTCAAAACCTTTTCATACACCTGCACTGCTTTTTCTTCTTGACCATTATCTTCATAATATTCTGCTAACTTTAGTCGAAACCAAGAAGTGCTCTGAATCCAAAGGCCTGTCAGGATTAAGGAGAATAGGGTTATGAGAGTTGTTTTAAGTTTCTTATTCATAATTCAGGATTAAGGGATAAGCCTGCCTGCCGGCAGGCAGGGATTAAGTGTTAAGTGTAATTGGATTAACCAAATCCGATAATCCCTTATTCAAATCTACTTTGGGTTTAAAACCCAACCTTTCCTTTAGCTTCTTTATATCCGAAAAATTCTTCCTAATCTCTCCTTTTCTTTCCTCAGTGAATTCCACATTTTTTTTACCTTTCATTAAATCGTTCATCATATTGGCTAAATCTATGATCTTGGTTTCTACTCCCGTTGCTACCTGATAAATTTCTCCATAGATATTTCCACTTACCCCTTTACTCCTTAATCCTTTATCCCTACGAGTAGGATTAGAGGGATAAGGATTAAGTGTTAAGTGGATGGCTTGGGCGATATCGGATGCGTGGATAAAGTCACGGGTTTGGTTGCCGTCGCCATAAATTTCCAAAGACTCACCTTTTTTTAATCTTTTTATGAATTTTGCAACAACTGAAGTTTTGTGTTCTGAATAAGGACCATATGCATTAGCAAATCTTAAAGCAACTGTTTTAATTCCGTAAGAATGAAAGTATGCAGAACATATTGCTTCACCAAACAACTTACCCGCACCATAAGGCGATAAGGGGTTAGGTATCATACCTTCATTAATAGGCGGAACTTGTTCTCCGACTGCAGCATTTGAAGAAGCAAAGATAAATTTGCCTACTTTATTCTTACGTACAGCTTCTATTACATTAAAGGTCCCCTTTGTATTAATATTTATGTTGTTTTCAGGATTTTCTAAAGATTCTAAGACGCGCGTATGTGCAGCAAGATGGACTACTGCATCTTGCCCCTTCATAGCTTCGCTCACCTTCTTAGAATCTAAAATATCACCTTTTATTAGGTGTACGGTTATCGGTGA
>CAZBVS010000020.1:0-7677 GCA_964495575.1 uncultured Candidatus Saccharibacteria bacterium | reverse complement strand
CCATCTGGTTCATCAAAAGAGACAAGTTTTTCCTTGTAAACAGAAACTCTTATCACTTTCTGGTTGTCTCCATACGTCTTGTCCGGGGAGACAACTACCTTTCCGATAGCTGCTTTAGTTTCATAATCTGGGAAAACAGTATCAATATGGACAATTAAAGCTATCACTGCCCCTATAACGAGAATCAGCATTGCAATAGCTATTTTCCTTCCTAAACTTTTCATAACAATCTCCTTTTAAAATTTTCAAATTACCACCTATATTATAACCAAATAAATACAATCTGTCAATCAAGAAGAAGGTCCTCTAAATTTGAGATTTTCTTCATTTAAATGTAAAATCAGCATAGTGAAAGAAAAACATCAAAACAAAATAAAAAAGTTTGTTCCCGACAATCTTTATCTAATAGCGGCGGTTATTATAATCGCGGCTGCTATTGGTTTTGGAGGTTACCGAATATACACTCTAAACCAAGAAATCCAGGAGACAACTCAGAAATTAAACCAGACTGAAGAAGAGTTATTTCAATCAAATAAAGAAAACGAAGAACTTACCCAAAACCTAGAAAGAGTAGAGAGCAACCGTAATATGCTAGCTCAGTCCCTAAAGGATGAAAAAAGTAAAAACGAAGAGTTTCAAAAACAGATTAATCAGATTGCCAATACAGTGGGAGATCTTGAAAAGCTAAACGAAATTGATCCGGAAATACTGAAGAAATACTCTAAAACCTTCTTTTTAAATGAACATTATGTTCCTTCCAGTCTTTCCATGATCGAACCTAAATACCTTTATTACGAAAATGACCCGGAGCAGATTCATTCCAAGGTAAAACCGTACCTTCATGATATGTTAGAAGATGCTAAAGACGACGGAATAGAGATATATGTTCGCTCTGCTTACCGATCATTCGGTATCCAGTCTAACCTAAAATCAAATTACGTCGTAACCTACGGAGAAGACACCGCTAACAAGTTCTCCGCCGAGCAGGGATACTCTGAGCATCAGTTAGGTACTACAGTAGATCTGATTACCACCGGGATAAATGGCACCTTAGAAGGTTTTGGTAACACAGAAGCCTCCCAGTGGCTTAAAAACAACGCTTACAAATATGGCTTTATCATGTCTTACCCCGAAGGAAATGAGTACTACTATTACGAACCCTGGCACTGGCGTTTTGTAGGGAAAGACCTTGCCCGATATATCCATACTCATGACAAAGAATTCTATGACATGGAACAAAGAAAAATAGACGAATACTTAATTAACGTGTTTGAATAATTTGGGATTAGTCGTCCAATCGTTTAGAATATAAACATCATGAAAAATAAAAAACAAATAGTCATACCTATAGTTATTCTAATAGTCGCTGGTTTAGTTTCCTTCTTAGTAATAAAAGGAGACGTCTTTAACGGAGGCAACACCGTTGCTACCGTAAACGGAGAAAAAATCACTCAGAAAGAGTTTGACCTTACTAAACAACAACTAAGTTCTTCTCAAGCTTCTCAGATTACTGACAAACAGATAGTTGATCAAATGGTGGTCAACGAGCTCTTAATCCAAGAAGCAGAGAATGAAGGATTTAAAGTTTCTCAAGAAGAGATTGATGAACAGTATCAATCCTTAATTACCCAAGCCGGTGATCAAGAAACCTTTAATAAGAGCTTGGAACAGCTTGGTGTAACAGAACAGTACATAAGAGATGACATTGAAAAACAGCTTCTTGTTCAGAAGTTTGCTAATAAACAGCAGGAAGAGAATGACTTCTCAGTTACCGAAGAAGAGGCAAGCACTTATTATGATCAGTTATCTTCCCAACAAGAAGGAGTTCCTCCTTTTGAGGAAGTAAAAGAGCAGATTAAAAACCAGCTCTCACAACAGAAGTTAAATAACTTTATTCTAAATATTGCTTCTCAGCTTAAAGAAACAGCTGACGTCAATATTTCTCTATAAAAGTGAGTCAAGATTATAGCCATTTTTGTCTAAGTGCGGACGGCGTACTTATAAAAAATAACCAAGTCCTCCTTATCAAAAGAGCCATCAAACCCTTTCTGGGTTCTTGGGTCTTGCCGGGAGGTCACCTTGAAAAAGGAGAAACAGTTGAAGAAGCCCTTAAAAGAGAAGTAAAAGAAGAAACCCATCTTGACCTAAAAAGTTATAAGTTAATGAATGTATATTCTGAAATAGATAGAGACCCCAGAGAAAGAACTATCTCAGTTGCTTTTCTCTCTAAAGAATTCTCTGGAGAAATAAATGGAAGCCGAGAAGGGGAGGAATTAAGATGGTTTTCAGAAAAAGATCTTCCCGAGAAAATCGGTTTTGATCATAAAAAAATAATTAAAGACGCTTTTAATCTAATAGATTAATTTCTATTAGCTTGACATTATGAGAATAAAGCATATTATTGAATATAGCTTTAGGAATTAAACAAGTAGAGGAGTGGTCGAGTTCTACAAAACAAATTAATAATAAAATCATAATATGAAAGGAGTTGTAAAAAAAGTCACTGATAGAGGATACGGTTTCATTGGAGTTGAAGACAAAGAGAATGATATATTTTTTCATTCTAACGACTTAGTTGATGTTAGCTTTGATGAACTAAGAGAAGGTGATGAAGTAACCTTTGAAATAGAGGAGTCTGATAAAGGTGAAAACGCCGTAAATGTAGCAAGAGTTTAGAACAAATTCTTAATACAATTAAAATAATCCCGGGTTACCGGGATTATTTTTTTATTAATGTTATTATTTAAATATGAGGTTATTAAACAAAACTAAAGATAAGCTCATCACTAAAAACCTTATTTTTCTAAAAACACTTTCTGAAAAATCCAAAGGCCTGTTATACGAAAAACCCCCAAAACCCGTTTATTTCCAAACAAGGTGGGGAATTCATACTTTTGGTATGAAGTTTAAAATAGACTGTATTGTTGCTAATAAAAATATGGTGGTTAAAAAAACAAAAAGCATGAAACCAAACCAAGTCTTTTTCTGGAACCCAAGGTATAAGAACGTATTTGAGATGCCATCCGGAACAACAAAGAAATATGATATCCAAGTAGGGGATAAACTTAAAATAGAAAAAACAGCTGAAGATTCTTAAATCTACAGCTGTTTAATAAATTAAAAAGATTGTAATAGCTACTTTTCCTAAGGTAGCTAATATTAAAGTTAACAATCCAAACTTAACTTTTGTTCTTCGAATCGCTACAATCGCTACAATATCCACTAAAGGAATCAGGGGTAATAATACTAACAGGACAGACAAACCAATTCTGTGGTTTAACAGAAAAATAAGTAATCTATCTTTCCTTTCTTCAATAGGCTTTTTAATATTCTCTATCCAAAATTTTTCTGTCCAACTTTCACCATTAAAAGGCAAATTTTTGTCTAACCAATCCTTAACGGGGTTTACTGAATAGTATTCTAAGCTTGTTACTATCACCGCCCAGGTAACAGAGAACACAATTGATGTTTCATAACTAAATCCTAAGGCTTTTAATCCTGTAATACCAAACTCAATCTTAAACGTTGATAAAATTAAGATAATCGGGGTCTTCCAAACAATCGAAAACATGATCTTCCTCCTTTATTTATCTGTTAAAAATCTATATTTAAACTATACCCACAGAATATAAAAGTCAAAAAAATAAAGCCGTAGATAAAGATCTACGGCTTAAGATACTAATTTTTATTTCTCAACCAGGATGAGATTCCCTGGTTTTTGAATTTTACTTATCATTTCCTCCATCTCCCTACTGAGATTTATAAACATCTCAGCTTGGGCAGAAACAACCTCCTTCGTCTTATCACAGTAATAACAAACACTTTTCCAGCGTTTATTACTATCTGTTTCAATATACACCCCACCAAAACTTCTTTTTTTCTGGGGGTTAGAAACAGTTACAGAAACAAAAACCGAGTCTGAGTCTCTGTAATAAGACTTTATAATCTCAATGTTGAAGGAATCGACTCCACCCTGATATATCTCTCTTTTTTCCAGGGCGGGCATCTCAAAATCATTTTCATTTGTGATAGTTACGGTAATTATAATAGAAACAGCCAGTGCCATTCCTATTAATGCAGCGATAACGTGACTTTTATTAATCCTCATAACTACCTCCTTATTAAATTATTATTTTCTAACCACATTATATAATATTATTAATATTAAGTCAACATATATATAACTTAACATTCTGTTATAATAAAACCATCATGGAAAACAAAAAGATAGCTGTAATCTCTGTAGGAGGATCCTTGATCGTCCCGGAAGAGATAAACACTAATTTTTTAAATAAATTCAAACAGTTTATAGAAAACCAGATTAAAAATAACTGGCGCTTTATCATAGTTGCTGGTGGTGGTTGGACAGCCCGGGAATACCAAAACGCAGCTAGAGCATTTGGAAAACCAAGCAGTATGGATCTAGATATGCTAGGAATTCATGCTACAAGAATTAACGCCTTCCTTTTAAAAACCTTATTATCAGACTTTGCTCATGATGAAGTGGTCTTAAACCCTCCGGGAAAGATAAAATTTGAAGAAAAAGTATTAGTAGCTGCTGAAGAAAACCCTGGGGCCAAAGCCACCTCTGACTACGGAGCAGTTAAAATGGCAGAATATGCCGGGACAGATAAAATAATCAACCTTACTAACGTAGACTATGTATACGACAAAAATCCTAAAGATTACCCCGACGCCAAACCACTTAAGAAAATAACTTGGGAAGAGTTTTTCAAAGTTTTACCGGAAGACTGGGAATCAGGTGGTCATGCACCTTTCGGCCCTGCTGCCTCCAAAGAAGCGGATAAAAAAAACCTTGAGGTGGTTATTGTAAACGGTGATAACCTAGAAGAACTAGAGAAGTACTTGAATAATAAAAACTTCAAAGGAACAATTATTAAAAACTAACTGGTAATTGATTTTAAATTAACTATAATAAAAACATGAAGAACAAGATAAAAAACAACGAATTCCTTAAAAGACTTTTTGATTTTTCTTTCAAAAAGTTTGTTACCACAAAGATTATTAAGTTTATCTTCTGGGTAAACGTAGTAATTGCCGCTATTCTATCCCTCCTTACAATCATCGGAGGATTCAAGGAATCAGTTGCTTTTGGAATCCTTGCCTTTATCTTCGCCCCTATATTCTACATAGTTTATGTAGCTATTCTTAGAATAACCTTAGAAGTTATCGCTGTTTTATTCAGAATAGGGGAGTATGTTGAAGATATCTCAAAAAATGTCTCCGGAATTAAAAAAATAGATGAATACGAGGTAGAAGAAGAGGAAAAGTAAAAATAATTGAAATAGATAAAAAACCGGGGTATCCGGTTTTTTTGTTGCGATCAACCAAAAAATTTAATATGATATTGAGAGATGCCCGGGTGCTGGAATTGGGATACAGGGCAGACTCAAAATCTGCTGGTCTTTACGGCCTTGCGGGTTCAAGTCCCGCCCCGGGCACAAATAAGAAAAGCACTAAATGTATGAAACATTTAGTGCTCTAATTTTATATCGCTATAAGCAAGACCAAGATCAAAAATAAAATTCCGGAAGAGATAGCAACTTTAAGCTTTTTCCTCATATCATTATTAAAATCAGAATGATCGTCCGCTGTAGTAAATAAGGTATAGCAAAAAGCTCGAAACGCTATTCCAAATAAAGAACCGAATAATAATACTCCAGCAATTGCTGCAAGAATTAATAAAAATGATACCGATTCAGAGGCATCAATTAAAAACCAACCGTCCTTTATTGAAAAAAAGGCTAGAATAACAAGAATAACTAGAGAAGATATTAAAAAAATCTTTCTCCACAGCTTCATAACATCCTCCTCTCTTATTTAGTGTTTTAAACTAACTATCTTAATTCTTATAAAATAAAAAACCTTTGTCAAAACAAACTCAGATGTGGATAAGTTTTTTGACACCTATAATAAACTTGATAACATAATAATCAACATGAAGAACAGTCGGTTATTTAACCTAATAATTGTCCTAATTATTACCGTCCTAATCGGACCGGCTGTCTTGATGTAGATATATATATAAAATTTCATCAAAGTAATAGCCGGTCCCCAGAAGGGATCGGTTTTTTAGTTATTTAACAATTAAAAAGGAGGTAGTTATGTGTTTTGGCTTTAACAGAAACCGATTTGATGCGAGATTTAGAACGTTCATGGAGTTAAGTAAAAAAACCAGAAAGTTAAAAGATCGTCTTTCTGAAGATAATCTTTCCCAGGACGAAAAACTAAAACTTAAATCAAGCCTTAAGAAAACTAAAAAAGGCATGAACAGAACCATGAACTTTCTAAGGCAGGTCAGTGCGTAAATTTTAATCAGTCCTTGCTTATTAAATATAAGCAGGGACTTTTTTTATCAATAAACAATATGGTAATATAAAGTCGATGACCAGAACTATTGCAATCTTCAATCAAAAAGGCGGAGTTGGAAAAACCACCACCGCCATTAATTTATCTTCCTATCTTGCCTTACTAGGCAAGAAGGTCCTATTAGTTGATTTTGATCCTCAGTTCAACGCTACGGTAGGAACCGGTATCCAGAACCAGGACAAAACCATCTATCACTCTATGTTTCTAGATACTCCCATCCAGGAAACAGTTTCTAACACCTTTATTAATAATTTTCATATAATTCCTTCCTCATCTGATCTAGCCGGAGCCATTATCGAACTAGCAAATATAGAAAACAGAGAGCACCATCTCAAAACCACCTTAAACGACATAAAAGACCATTACGACTATATTTTAATAGATATGGCTCCAAGCTTAAGCCTCCTGACAATAAACGGTCTCATGGCGGCTGAGGAGGTCTTAATCCCAATTCAGTGTGAACCATACAGCTTAGAAGGCCTCAATCAACTTTTAAACACAATTAATATGATAAATCATAACCTAGGCCATTCTTTGAAAATAACAGGAGCGCTATTAACTATGTTTAAAAAAGAACATGATCTTTCTCATAGAATAGCCGAAGACATCAAAGAAGAATTTCCTTATTACGTTTTTCAAACTGTGATCCCTCGTTCTGAAAGTTTAGCCGAAGCTCCTGGAGAAAAAAGACCCGTCATTATTTATGACCCAAAAAGTTCCGGAGCGCTAAGTTATGAAAATCTGGCTCAAGAGTTAATCAGACAAGAGGAAGAAATGAAAAAAGAAAGCTCGGATAACGTTTAAAACTTTATCCACATCTTAACTTCCCTTGACTAAAAAAATGGTTCAGTTAAAATCATAAATAGTTCTGTCTTCGTCCAAATAAATTCAGTTTGATTTTTCATGCGGCCGATGGGAAATGCAGATTGGTTTATTTGCTTCGGATTCAGAGCTCGTGCACGTAAAAACTTTTCTAAAACAGGGAAGCGAAAGGAGTCTTCACGTGATCGATTAACCTGCGACTTGGGGTTCACCCAACTGTTGTGGATTAATCCTCACATCTGAAGATTCCGGACGTCGCCCTGTTTTAGTTTATACCCAACCCGTTTTGGTCTCACCACCAAAGCGGGTTTTGTTTTACAAACTATATATTTTAATTTATAAATCCTTCAAATATCTGATATACTATATATAAACAAAGACACTTACATATACATGACTCAAGGACAAGGATTAGAATCATTAATTCCTAACAAAAAGAATAATCAAAATAATAACTCTGATTCT
>CAZBVS010000019.1:6881-8964 GCA_964495575.1 uncultured Candidatus Saccharibacteria bacterium | reverse complement strand
GATTGAGGACTAGAGTTACGGCTACAGCAAGGATAGATAGGATGGCTATTACTACAAGGAGCTCTATGAGGGTGAAAGCTTTTTCAGAAGAGTTATTCATATATGTATGTATTATACTAAACAACTCATCGGTGTGAGTTGTTTTTAAAATCAAATCCTTGATTTTTTAAAATTTCAAAAAAGTTTTCTTTAAACTTTTCCACCGAAAACTTCTCTGCTCTTCTTACAATATACTTTCTATCAAACTCCATCTTCTCAAATCTTTTAACTGCATCAATCAAATACTCCTCACTCTGCTCATCAAATAAAACCCCGGTCTTATCCTCCTCTACTATCTCTTTTGCCCCCCCAGCATTATACGCCACCACCGGTAAACCACATGCTTGAGCTTCGGCCGCCACCAAACCAAAATCTTCAACCTGAGGGAAGATAAAACCTTTTGCATTACTATATATCGCTCGCAGTTCATCATCGGAAACATTAGATAAGAACTCTATATTATCACCAGCTATTTTTCTCAACTTCTTTTCTTCTGGACCCGAACCCACTATCTTCAAAGGAATCCCCAATTTATTAAAAACCCTAATTCCTAAATCAAATAATTTATAATACAAAAATCTTCCTACCATAAGATAATACCCATCATGATTCTTTAAACTCCCCGGCTCTGGATAAAACTGAGTTATATCCACCGGCGGGTATATAACATAAGAATCACGTTCATAATAAGAACCAATCTTATCTGAAATATAAGAAGAATTAGCCACAAAAACATTAACATCTTCAGATGCTTTTTTATCCCACTTTCTCAAATACTCTGCAACAGGTTTAAAAATCCCGGAAAAAGCCCAGGGAGAAAAAGAAAAACTACCCAACTCATTAAACTCCCAGGCATACCTTAAGGGAGTATGACAATAACAAACATGAAAATCTCCTTGAACCCCAATTCCTTTTCCATACCCCGCCGAAGAAGAAACAATTAAATCATAATCCTCATCCGAACTTAACCCTTCTGCCATCATCGGCATAAAAGGAATAAACAACCGATGGTTTTTATTCACCAACCGGTTGTTTAAAGCACTAGCCTTCTCAAAATTATCCTCAAAATCAGTAGGTAATTCTTCCGGATCATAAAGTAAGGTATATAAATCTGCATCAGGAAACATCTCTAAGATAACCTCAAGCACTCTCTCCGCTCCTCCGTATTGATTTAAATAATCATGTAATACCGCAACTTTCATACCTTACATTCTACAACAATAATACTAAATCCAAAAGAAAAACCGCCCCTTTCAAAGGACGGTCAAAATTTTTATTTTTCTTCAGTGCCGTGTCTCCGTATACATTTCTTAGATCTTCTATAAGTGCTACCACCATTACCATCCGACTCCCCAGACAAAACAACATTAAATAAACTACACTTTGCATGTTTAATCTGAACAAAACCTACGGTCTTTGTACGTATCTCAAAAAAGTCACAATCTTTAGAACAATGGTAAACCGAAGAATCCTTAGAAACTATATTCCTCTCAATTCTATCTATTAACATAATTCCTCCTATTTAAGTTTTAAAAATCCACTAAGATAATACGGCTCAAAAACATGATTGTCAAAAAAAATAAAGACCACAAGATTTAAAATCTCATGGTCTCTTTAATCAACCAAACTTCCTGATACAATTTCTACACCGTCTAAATTTCAAAACTGGAATACCCCTCTTCGCCTTCAGATTTTTATCAAAACGGGTACAACGAGCCTCAATCATCCTTGCAATCCCATCATTCCCGGATTCACATTCAAAAAAATCACAAACGCCTGAGCAGCAGGTATTGTCATCATCATCCACACATACCTCAAGAACTATTTCTCCTACTCTCATACCTTCTCCTTCTTTGGTTCAAACATTTCCTTGCACCGTTTGCAACGTAAAAAATCATCACCATCTTCCTTCAAAGAAACACCAAATATGCTACACTGCTTCTTATCATGAACACACCAGGAATCAATCACACATCGACAATCTCCACAATGCTCTTTATCTGAGGTTATAATCTCTAAACTCCTATTATTAGTTAACAACATA
>CAZBVS010000019.1:0-6781 GCA_964495575.1 uncultured Candidatus Saccharibacteria bacterium | reverse complement strand
TTTCAAATTTACTACCAAAACAATACCAAATAATAATTTTTAAGTCAACCTATACTCCTGAAGGGTCGGAAATAAAAACCCACACCGATTTTAACAAAATCTTAATATCCAACCAAAAAGACTGGTGCTCTACATAATACTTATCCAACTTCATCTCCTCTAAATAATGAAGCCCGGAAGCTCCATTGACCTGAGAAAGACCTGTAATCCCTGCTTTATAAGAAGGAATATCTGAATATTCCTCAGGGTAATCCACTATCTCCCGAGGTTCATGAGGCCGGGGGCCAACCACAGATAAATCTCCTTTCAACACATTAAAAAACTGAGGGAACTCATCTATCCTAAATTTTCTCAAAAACTTCCCTACTTTTGTTAATCTGGGATCCTCCTCAATCTTAAAAAAAGGCCCCTTTTTATCTCTATCATTTAAATCTATTAAATCATCCCTCATATCAAAAGCTCCTTCTATCATAGAACGAAACTTATACATCCCAATCACCCTACCCCCACTAACTCTTGGAATCCTAACAAGAACAGGCCCACCATCCTCCAAAAAAATTGCTAGCGCAATAAACGGAGTAAACGGGGTAATAAATAAAAGACCCAATATGGAAACTACAATATCAAAAATTCTTTTAATCATTATTCTATAACAATAACAAACTCTCCTTTTACCTTTCCTTCTCCTTTCTCCCCAAAATAATACAAGGCTTCCTTAATACTTCCTCTAAAGTATTCTTCATACATCTTTGTCATCTCCCGCCCCACAAAAACTTCCCTCTCTTCTCCAACAAACTCTTCAAGTTGACGCAGAGTCTTTAAAAATCTATGAGGAGACTCATACAAAACAACCGGCGTTATTTCAACCCCTGCTACTTTCTTAAAAAACTTCTGTCTTTTGTTCTTTGCCGGAGGATATCCTAAAAAAGTAAATTCATTTGCTGGCATGCCTGAAACAGCTAACGCAGAGGTTACCGCTGAAGGACCAGGCACTACTAAAATACCTACTCCCTTAATATTTTTCTGAACATACTCCACTAACTTTCCTCCTGGATCAGATATACCAGGCATCCCCGAATCAGAAACCAAAGCTACAGATTTATTTTGTTTAAATAACTCAGTTACTTTTTCAAAAATCTTCTCCGGACTATGTTCGTTATATCTTTTAACTGACGTTTTAATCTCAAAATTATTCAAAATTTTCTGAGTTACCCTTGTATCCTCTGCTAAGATTAAATCTACATTAGAAAAAACCTCCAATGCTCGACCGGAGATATCATCTAAATTTCCAATTGGTGTTCCTACAACAAATAATTTACTCATTACTATTGTTCTAAATTAACTTTATGAGTTTTTAACCCTGCCTGAATTACCCGATCAATCAACTCCGAAAAAGAAATTCCCTTTTCTTCTGCTTCTTGAGGCAAAAGCGATGTCTCTGTTAAACCAGGTATCGTATTCACCTCTAAAACATACACCTTACCTTCTTGACTGATAATCAAGTCTACTCTTGATAATCCTCTACATCCTAATAACATATGAGTTCTCCGAGAAATCTTCTCAATCTCATGCAACCAAGCATCTGACATCTCAGCTGGAGTTACTTCCTCGGCTCCTCCTACCTGATACTTAGAATCATAATTAAAGAAATGGCTCAACTTAGGTTTTATCTCCGTAACCGGCAAGGAATAGGCTGATCTTGCTACCCCATGATCTAATACTCCGCAAGTAACCTCTCTTCCATCAATGAAAGGCTGGATGATAAGATCTCTATGTTTTTTAAACAATCTCTCCAAAGTAGGCTCAATATCCTCTGAATCCCCAGAGATAATCATATCTAAACTAGAACCACTCCGGTTTGGCTTTATTACATAAGGTGGCTCTACAAACAACTTTGCTTTTTGAACCACCACTTCTGGATTCTTTTGCCAATCATTATTTTCTAATAACAAGGTCTGAGGAATTCTTAATCCAGCGTCCTGTAATAACTGAAGAGACAAATACTTATTCATACACAACGCACTCACCTGAGAATTAGAGCCTGTGTACGGCATATCCACTGCCTCAAGCTCTACCTGAGCTGTCCCATCCTCACCATACTTTCCATGTAAGGCAATAAAAACTATATCAAACTTTTCCTTTAATTCTTCTGGTTCTATCCCCCAGTCTCCTTCCTTATCAATCTTTACCTCGGAAGCCTCATATTTATCCTTATCAATCTTATCCAAAACCTGTCGTCCTGTTTTCAAACTAACCTCATGCTCTCCTGAAGGACCACCCATTAAAACCGCAACTTTTATTTTCCTTTTCATGTTATTCTTTTTTCAAATAAATTGTCTGGGTTGGGAACGCCATCTCCATTCCTTCATCATTTAATCTTTTCTTTAACTTAAACCCAATCTCCTGGTTCCTCTCTGCATATAAGTTATAATCTGATTTATCTACAAAATAAACTACCTCAAAAACAATTGCGGAATCACCAAACTTCTCAAAAAACCCTCTATCAAACTCAACATCTTTAACGTCTCCTACTACCTCCTCTACAATCTTAGGAATATCATTTAATTTCTCTGGCGGAGTACCATACGTAACCCCAAACTTGAAAGAGACTCTTCTCTTTTCCATTTTTTTATAATTATGAATTTTTGAAGAAGTCAGGTCAGTATTAGAAAATACAATCTCCTCTCCACTTAAAGACCTGATCCTCGTTGTCTTAATCCCGATCTTCTCAACCGTTCCCCTCTTGTCACCTACGACAATAAAATCCCCAACAACAAAAGGTTTGTCAAAATAAATTACAAATGAATTAAACAAATCACCTAATATATTTTGAGCGGCCATAGCTACTGCTATACCACCAATACCAAGCCCGGCAATCAAAGAAGTAATATTAACCCCAAAATTAGACAAGGCTAACAAAACTGCGATAACCCAGATAGTTGCTTTCACGATCTTCCCTATTAACTGAATAGCTGTTTTAGTACTCCCTTGTACTTCCCTTTCTCTTGCTTTACTTAATATGTAATCTATAAAAACATTTAAAGACCTGGAAACTTGATAAACTAATACACCAATGATTGCTACATTAATTATCTGAGATATAAAAGTAGCTAAATCTAAAGCTTTCAAACCAAAATACAACGCTACAAAGATATAAAATATAGGCTTCAAGCTCTCTGCTATCTTAACAATCTCATCATCAATATCGGTATCTGTTCTTTTAGCTAACTTTTTCAATTTAGCTAAAACAACTAACTGAAATATTTTTAATAATATCGTAACTCCAAAAAATACTCCCAAGGCAATAACGTAATCACCTACTGTATTGCCTAAAAATTCATACGCCCAAAAACCTTTATTCAAAAAACTAATTATAATATCCATATTTTTATTTATTTTCTAATTCTCTTTCATTATAGCAATTAATATATTCAAAATTAACAACCAAAGAAAAAACCGCCGTTTTATAAACGACGGTTTTGAATAAAGCCTCCTATTTATTTTTGACTACTTTCTGTTCGATTTTTTCTATTCTTTCTTCTAATTTATCAATCTGACTAGATTGATAAATATTCCAAATCAATAATCCTACTACTAAAATCTTTAAAACAATCTTTACCCATTTCATCACCTTCTTAAAAGTACTTTCTCGTTCTTGTTTCATTACAACCTCCTTTTAAATTACTCAAATTGCTATCTATAGTATAGTAAAAATATATTATTCTGTCAATATTAAAAACACCTTGTTTGAAATGTTTATTTTGGAATAACTCAACAATAACTCATCGGTGTGAATTATTGACTTTTTGTTTCTGTAGGCTAATATCATAAATGTCTTATGGTTTTTTTATAAACCATAAGGGTACTACATCCAAGAACCACCCTCCTTGCGGAGGGTGGCTTTTTATTATTAATTTTTTGTTCTCTATACTTTAACTTTTCACTCCAAATATCCTGTATATGTAAGTTGTTTGGTAAATATTAAAAAAACCGGCTTTCAAGGCGACTGGTATTTATTTGCTTTCCGTTGGGAGTTTGGATATAATGAAGGCGTATTAAGACAAAAAGGGATCCGAAAGGTGTTAGTGCCTAAGGAGCCCTTTTTATTTTTTGTAAATAATTTTCTTTTTTATATCTTTTTTGTCTAAGTTATCGAAATATTCACTTCCCAATTCATCATACAAAGAAGAAGCGAATTCTTGATTGGGAAAAAGAATTTTTTTAAGCTCGTTTCTTTTTATCAAAAAATCAACTATTTTTTTATAGTCTCCATCACCAGAAACTAGTACAATTTTATCAAATTTATCTCCTTGTATTATTTTTCTCATTATTGAGAATATAATATCAGAATCTACATTTCCTTTCTTTTTGCCTTTTAGTGCAGAAGAATGCTCTCTAAATCTTAATATAAAACCAGCTTTCTGAAGGTTATCATATAAATCTTGCTCTTTTTCGGAAATGAAACCTAAAAAATAATAAGCTTCAGAAACATTGTATTTATCTACTAAATATTTTCTGAATTTTTCATTATTGATACTCCAACCTTTCTCTTTTGTTCCTAAATATAAATTTTGTCCGTCAATAAAGGCTAAATTATTATTCATATTAAAATTCTACCTCTCATATGAACTTTATTCAAATAACTTAACAATGACTTATCAGTGTGAGTTATTTCATTTGTGCTTGTTGTGCGTAATAACTTCCTTCTTTCCATCGTTCTTTTGTAAAATGGAAATAAAAAGGAGAAAAGCTATAAAAATATACACCCAATATATTACCCCTCCAAAGATTTTCTCTTTCTCACCTTTTTATGATACTTTATAGCAAATCTATGAGCTTCATCACGCACTTTAATTAACACGCTCTTATCAAAATCATCCGGTATCTTCCCCACTACTCTATTTCTATCCCTATCCGGCCCCTTTGCTATTCCAACCACAGGAACAGACAACCCGTTCTCTTCTAATACTTTCTTAACTCCGTTAACCTGCCCTTTACCACCATCCACCAAGATTAGCTCCGGCAAACTCCACTCTTCATGTCCCAACCTTCGATCCAAAACCTCTCTCATCATTCCTACATCATCCTGTTTTTTAACAGTCTTGATCTTAAACTTACGATACTCATTTTTTTGAGGCTTACCATTTTCAAAAACCACCATCACCCCTACCGCAGAAGTACCAGAGATATTAGAAATATCATAACCTTCTATTCGTCCTTTCTCTTCCAAAAATACCGGCTCACTGATTAAGGCGGTATCATTTATATGCTCTAACGCAAAAATCTGTTTCTTCAAACGCTCTGCTTCTTCAAACTCTTGTTCTCCTGATGCTTTCTTCATCTGTTCTTTAAGATCAACCACCAAATCCTTCTTCTCCCCTTCTAAAACCTTCTTCAATGATTTTATATTCTTCTTGTACTCTTTCTCATCAACACTCCCATCGCACGTCCCCGGACACAAACCAATCTGAGCATCAAGACAAAGCCTGTCTGCCTTTCCATACCTTCCCGGTCTATGTTTAGAGTACGGAAATATTTTCCTTAATATTCTCATTGCATTCCTTAAATCAGAAGCATTCGTGTATGGACCAAACCTTTCTCCCCGAGGCTCAGTCTTTCCTCTTACCAAACGCACTTGAGGCAACTCATCCCTGCTTATCTCAACATACAAAAAGCTTTTATCATCCTTTTCCTTAATATTATACGATGGTTTATATTTTTTGATCAGGTCTGCTTCTAATATTAAAGCCTCTAAGGCAGAATCTGTTTCTTGATACTCAATATCATCAATCTCTTGAACTAACTTTTCAATCCTCCGATTATGAGATTTATAAAAATATGAACTTACTCTTTTCTTTAAATCTCCTGCCTTACCAACATACAAAACCTCCCCTGAGCTATTTTTCATAATATAGACCCCAGGATTATTAGGAAAATCTTTATACAGTTGTTTTTTATCACTTTTCATGCTCTTTAAATAATATATTCTTATATATCAACAACTTCAAATTTGACTTCATACAAACTATTTTATATAACTAAATACAGAACATAACAACTTCAAAGAGGAGGTAATCATGGAATTAATTAAAAAAGGCGGACGAGTTATTCTTATAACGAGTGTTACGATCGTCACAATATTTTTTGTAACAATAACCCCGCGCACCTTTTTTAAACAGGAAGGAGGTAACAATGAAAGCTAAGGATATTTTATTCAATGACCCCTTACCTTTCTTCATCTGCGGGTTAGCCATGTTTTTCATTACCGTCACCCAAGAACTGAGTATAATTAGAATTTCAAGACAATCTCTGATAACTCTAATCATCCTCTTACCTTTTCTAGAATTGATTATCAATTTCCGTAAAATTTACCAATACACCAAAAAAATTACCACAGAAATATTAATTTATTTCGAATTTTTAATCTTTGGTGTTTTGGGAATGTTATGGGGAAAAGCTCTATTATACCTAATGAGTCTCACCCTTGATTTCACCAAAAACAGTCTGCTTGCTATTTTCAAAATGTGATCCTCCATATCTTTACTCCGAAGACGGATTAACCTCCGTCTTCTTTTTTTACCTTGACATCAACCGATAATATATTTTATTATCAGAACAGTTCTAAAAAATTAAATAAGGAGGTTGAAATGAAAATAATTAGAAAGACTCTGCTCAAGATTTATATACTATTTGGAGGAGAAGGAAGTAATCCTCACAAATCCGCTTCAATTTTTTTAAGTTATTTAATTTTTTATCCAGGTCTTCAATTAATAAAAAATCA
>CAZBVS010000018.1:6141-9169 GCA_964495575.1 uncultured Candidatus Saccharibacteria bacterium | reverse complement strand
AATAGCAGTAATTGCAGAAATCGCAGTTATCTGAATTTGTTGAGTTTTTGTTCATAATTATTTATTTAATTTTTTAGTTATTCTTAATTTATTTATTTAATGTTTTATCTATACCAAGCCTTGAATGGCCTGTAGACCTTTGTTTTAAATTGCTTTAACTCATATGTTGTTGGGAGTTTACCGTATTTTCTTACAAAAGCTTTCTCAATCTGTGTCGGTTTTCTACCGAACTTATTTTTAAACTTCTCGTTTGTATATGCTTTTGTATCTTTTCTCATATTCTTATTATACACACTTGTTGACGGTTGGCAAGTATGGATAACTTACCTCATAAGATAAATTATAGTTTCAATTGCCTCTCTTTGGCACTCCCAAAAATTAAAAGTCATCCCATCTTCAAAATCGGGATGATCTTCAAAAATATGGTCTTCATGAAACCAATATTTTAATAATCGTTTTGTCGTATCGGAAACATTCGGATAACCATTACTCCTCCACTCTTTAACCGCTTGTAGAATTTCTTTAGATAGTTCTTCCATTATATTTCTACTTCGAAAACTTTATTAGTATCATTCCCGAATATGTCAATTACTTTTACAAATACCTTCTTTTTACCCTCTTCATTATAATTATGAGAGGCAACTGCATCTAATTCAGGACCTTCATCTGTCCTAAAGGTTTGCCACATATTGTGAAAAGTATCTTCCTGGTAATCAAAATCCACTGCCCAATAGTCAATATAGTCAGTAAAACTACCCTTCTTATGTAGCTTTTCCCTTATATCCTCAGGAATAAACTCAGGGTTAGCCAACACAAAATCTGTTAGTTCAACTTCTAATTTTGAATCTTTCACCTTATGTTCTACTTCCATATAACTCATATCAAAGAATTTGATTTCTTCTCCCGCTTCAGATGCTTCTTTAAGTTCTGTAGCTTCTTTAGGTATCAACTTCAAGTTTATCTCTATCCCGTATACATCTTCTACATCTTCTACTGCCTTATCTAGGCCTAACTCATAATCCCAACCCAGCACATCCAAAGTTTTACCCCCTACTTCATTAGCACATTCCTGTGCTGCATCCTCTAATTCCTCTTTGGTTACTACACTATCAACTCCTGCAATATGTACAAAACCATCACCCTTTCGGCCATGTACAAACGCATAGCCTTCCATGGATTGTGCGTTATACAATTCAAGAATGAAATTCCTATATTCTTCTACTGGAGGATTTCCATTCTCTACAAATTTGTATTTTTGATAACTACCTAAATTCTGGACCACAAAAGGACGACAGGGGTTATTATAATCTTTGCTGTAATTATGTAAATCCAAAAGTCTTTTTCTGGCAGTATGAATAGAAAATTTAGAAAGATCTGATGTAATCCACCTACGATCTAATTTCTCCGCTACTGCAGCTGTAGTACCAGAACCGCAGAAAAAATCTGCTACTAAATCGCCTTCATCTGAGGAGGCTTTAATGATCCTTTCTAAAAACTCCTCGGGTTTTTGAGTTGGGAAATTAGTATTCTCCTTAGAAGAACCTTGAACATTAGTTATATCGTTCCATAAGTTTGAAACAGGAGTGCCTTTGGATTCATCTAAATAGTATCTATAGCTATCAGGCCTGCTACCCCCTGCCTTTCTATATCTTCTCCCATCCTCATCGGTATATTTGTAAAATTTTTCTACATATTCAGGGTCCAAGGGTTTGTATTGGGGATTAAACTTTGGGTTTTCCGACTTAGAGTATAAAAAAATGTGATCAGTTACCACAGGAAATCCTTTTTTAACATTTCCCTTTACGCCAGCCATTCTTTTCCATACAATTTCGCTAATAAAATTATCTTGCCCAAAAATTTCATCCATTATCAATTTAACATAATGTTCTACATGCCAATCTAAATGTACATATATGGAACCGTTTTCTGATAGCAGTTCTTTCATTAAAATAAGTCTCTCGTGCATCATTTGTAAGTATGACTCTAATCCCCTTCCCCAGGTATCTCTATAAGCTAGTTCTTCAATAACACTAGGTTCTTTATTAAATTTTTCTCCTTGTAACTCTATTTCGTATGAAAAATCAGAACCAGTAGCAAAAGGAGGATCAATATAAATTAAATCAATTTCTCCAGCAAATCCCTGCTTTAACAAAGAAGATATTATGGGTTTATTGTCTCCCCAAATAAGCCTATTTTTCCAATCTTCGGAATAATTATCAGGGTAACTATCCATTCCAAGTTGTGCCTGCTCTACTCGAGGTTCGCTTAAGGTCTCAACTGTTTGGAAAGGGAGGGAAACCTTGCTCACTTCTGTATTTTTACCTGGCCAAACTAATTCTGTTTTTTCTTTGTTATCATCTGACATGAATAAAATAGTTTTTAAAAACTTAGTACTTACTTTCCGGCCATTTAATAAGTGTTTTCATATTAATGTTGTGTTATTCTTGCTATTTCCTCGGATGTCATATCGTCAGTGCTATCCACAGGTTTTCCCCTATTTTTTTTATTTTTCTTATAATAGTTCTTTTTATTAGTTTTATTTCTATTAGTTCGTGCGAACTTTTGTTCGCCCCCACCCCCGAACTGTTGTTCGTACCCCTGCGAACTTTTGTTCACTAGACAGTCGTAAGCAGTTATGTCATAAATATTAGTTTTACCCTTTCTTCGTTTAACATTTAAAAGGCCTTCTTTCTCTATTCTCTGTATCATTTTTTCTACGCCTCGCCGAGATTTAAAACCAAACTCGTCTTTAATTTTTTCTATACCGGGCCACGCTGAACCTTTATTAATAGCCCAAAGTTTTAACCATAAATAAAACTTCAGTTCTTCTGCGGAACATTCTCTTATTAACTCATATGAAGCTATTGAAAACTTATTTTTTAAATGTTTAATTTTTCCTTTCATAAAAAAAAGACTACTTAGAAGAATGGGCAGGGTTGTTAATCCGGCAATGGACTTAACCTTTTTACGGGTTCTGCCCACTCTCCTAAATAGTCTTAGTTACCATTGCCGGTTATTCATTTGTTAA
>CAZBVS010000018.1:3079-6041 GCA_964495575.1 uncultured Candidatus Saccharibacteria bacterium | reverse complement strand
TCTGCCCACTCTCCTAAATAGTCTTAGTTACCATTGCCGGTTATTCATTTGTTAATACTACACTTATAATTATACTCCTATTATTCTCCCTGTCAAGAGACGGGATACCAGGTAGTCCTTATTCCCGGTGGATCAACCCAGTATCCCAAAAACGAATAAGGTTCCGACTCTAGCCTATATGTATTATGGTGCCTGTCGTTACCTTATTAATATAATAGTCCAACCCGTTTTGTATATAAAGTGTATAAGATGTGGATAGTATGACGGGAGGGATTAACAATTAAGTGGGTAGCTAGCCCAACCCTCAACCCTGCAATCTACTTTGTTCTTAATTACTTTGAGAACCACGCAAACGACAACTATATTCGTTTCCCGTGTGCCTTATGTGGTAGATTCACATTAATTCAGCCACCGTCATTTATATTATATTCTAAAAAATAAAGTTATTCAACATAAAAAAACTCCCCACCAATGTAGCAGGGAGTGAAAACCCTTCATCAATATTTCATAGAAGGGCGTCAAGTATTCCACTTAGACATTAAAAAATTCATCGTGAGTATTAAATACTCATTCCTCGTTAACTTTTCATATCTGGGTATTACTTCCTCAATTTCGTTATGACAAGCTCTGCAGAGAGGAATCGTTACTCTGGAGTGTTTGAAGAACCTCAAGGGGAAAATATGGTGTTTAGTCATCTTAGTCTTTTTCTTCCGACAGGCAGGACAAACTTCCTTACTCATCACTTCGGTCCTTGTCTTCTGTTGCTATTATGTTTCCGCTTATCGGATATCTTCTCCCGCATCGGTTGCAATATATATCTACGACCCCAGTAAAGTTGAGAGGAACTATCACGTCTTCCACTATCTTTCCGCAATATGGACACTTCAGTTTTACTGTTAACATTTTCTTCTCCTTCCTGGTTTGTATCGTATTCACCGAAGAACATTATAATTAATGCTAATCCGATAAATCCGAGAGTTTGTATTATTCTTTTCATAAGAACCTCCCGAGCGGTAGATTTGTGTTCAGCCCCTCAAACTGTATAAGAGCATCAAGGCTGTGATACACAGGTATATCATTTTCATTACAAAATTTTTCTTCTTCATCAGCTCCTTTAGAGTCTCCAGGTAATCGTAAAACGCAGTCGCATCTTAATAATATCTGTTTATCATACTCTAACCAGAACTCGTAGTTTTCGTGAGGAGATACCATATTCCATAATACCGACAAATGTGGAACAAAAGGAACAAAGCCTTCTGCCCACAATTTATCTCCAACTTTGATAGCTTTGTTGACGTTATCAGTAACGTGTCCTGAAGAGGTAATGGGTCCTGCAACATAAACTAATTTCTTTCTCATAATTACCTCCAGTTATTTGTTTGGTAGAGTTCACAATCCCTTCACCTCTACCTAATACACCTGGCTCGGTATTTATTGATTATTTCCCGAACTAACACATAAAGTGCGAGGGATTCCAAGTGAGAGAAGTGGACCACCTCCTTTCATTTAATTTCGCAAGAATTAATAGAAAAGTTCCAAGTTAATCCATACTTCTCGTGAACCCCGAAGATAAATTGAACGGGGTCAGAAGCAGCAGTCATAGCCCCTAAGGAGAACTCATCGCCTCCTTTAGGTGAGCCATTCATAATCAGCTTACTTCGCTGGATATTTAAAACGTTCGGACTGTGAAAGTGACCAACTACCATATCATCAAAATGTTTACCGTATGATTCTGATAAAGATTTCCATTTAAGGAATTCACGCTGTAGGCCGTAAAAAGGTATGCCCATCCACGACCTTACTTGAGAGCCGTGAGTGAGGAAAAAGTTTCTTCCATTCACATTTACAACGGTCCAATAAGATAACGGAACATTAATCTTCAGATTGGTTTGAGGTTTCATTTCACGCTGTAGCATCTTGTAAACCATAAAGTCATAATCCTTCTTAACTCTCTGTTTGAAAAACTTTTTCTTCTTGGTTCTACCGTGATTTCCTACAATACAATCAACCTGAACTTCGGGGAAGTATTGGCAAAACATCTCAATCAACTTCTCCAGCTTATCAACTACGTGAAAAACAGCCTCAATCTCTGTAAGTTCGTTTGTGATTTCCAATTCCTCATGAATAGACCCAGAAACCATATCTCCCATAAGAAAAATATGAGCCTTAGGAAACCTGTAACCACCACCTAACTTATCCCTTACGATAGAGATAGCTTTATTAGTGGTGTAGTCCATACGAGCATCGGCAATACGAACATTGTAAGAACTGATTCCACCGGTAGCTTCAACATCAACAACCTCTCCCATATGAATGTCGCCAACCATAAAGATTACGTGTTCGTCTGTCTTACCGTCTTTCTCAGGTAGGGCAGGAACAGGTATTGGTTCTCGTTCATCGGCAACATCATTGAGGGAGGTAACTAACTGGTCTAACTCAGCCTTCTCTTTGGTAACATCTTTATACTTCCGTTTGTAATCCTTAAGTTCAGACTCAAGGTATTCAATCTTACCGTCCTTATCAACTTCTGACTCAAAGATTCGATCCTTAGAACGCTTTTCTAAGCCATTCTTATAAACCCAGCTTCTTACTGACTTAGGTAATATTCCAAAAATGGGAGCCAAGTCCTCGTAAGAAAGACTTTTGTGAGAGTTGTAAAACTTCTTACGCTTCTCATTATCCTTAATAGGATGCTCACCTTTGTTCTGGAGATACATTACCCAGCAGTCCACACATTCTACTCTCGGCTTATTAATTCCTTTGTACCGAGGATGTCTTGAACACTTCATAATTACACTCCTTTCGTATTATGTTTTTAAAGAACTCGACCAGCTCTTATTGCTGGGAGGAGGGTAGGTATACGGTTTTGAAAAATTCCATTGACCGTGGGAGAGCCGAAGCCCTCATCTACCCTCCTCTCAACAATAAAAGCCCACCTGTTAAGGTGAGCCAATTTGAGTTG
>CAZBVS010000018.1:0-2979 GCA_964495575.1 uncultured Candidatus Saccharibacteria bacterium | reverse complement strand
CTACCCTCCTCTCAACAATAAAAGCCCACCTGTTAAGGTGAGCCAATTTGAGTTGTCGTTTGAATCATCATATTTATATTATACCACCTATAGGATGTCTATCAACTTTGGATAACTTTTTATACGCTTTGTCTATATCTTCCCAAAGTTTTTCAAAAACATCTTCGTTTTCTCTCTTTAAACAACCTAAACATATACCATTCTCACAGATATTACCGCATTTACATATATATAATTTTTTACCAGTATCCATTTTGTTTTAGTTTTCGTTTAATAATTGGATCCGCTCCCCAGTGTTGTCTTAATGTTTTTTTATTCCGGAGTAATCTCATAGCACAACTTATATTATCTTTTGGTTCATACTTACTTGGTTTGTAAGTTTTAGATTGACAAAACATTTTCCAAGTACTGTCAATAAACATATATATACCTCCGGCAGAAGAATTTGGGTTTTGAGCTTTCGGATTATACCCGCTTTCCCAAAAAGCAAGATCGAGGGCTAAATTCTCGTCAACATCTAGAGCTTTGGCTGAAAATCGGATATATTCCTTAATGTCCTCTGTGGTCTCTAATTTACGGCTCTCTATGGGCTTCTCAACGGTTTTTGCTACCACTCCCTTACTATCTATCTCAAAAATAGGAAAACCGTTTATATTGCCTGTTAGCCCCGTTAATATTAATATTGTTGATAATAATCTTATCATGGGCGGTAGCACTCCGTTTCTGGCGTAATCTGGCTACCAAGTGTTGACTTAATTATATTAATTATGTTATAATTGTAACAGAAGTTGACAAGCTTCGTTATAAATTATGTAAACGTAAAAGTTCGTACCCCCACTAATTTCTTGTGTTTGCTCGGAAGAGTAGTTCACAAAGCGTCAGTGGGGGTTCTTTATTTTAGGCAAACTTTCCTTTGCCTAGTTTTTTATATACATTCCTTCTGTACCAACCGTGTACATGTTCTATTGCTTTCCATACAGTTATCAATCCGGATATAATCACAACGACATATCCATTTAGTTCAGTTAGATCAGCTTTTACCAAACCCCAGTTAAACAATTCAGAAAACATAAGAATTGCTGGGATTAATCCAGTAAAGAAACTCTCCCACCTCTTAGCAAGACCTTCCCCCGTTGAACTTTGAAATAATTTTTTTAACATAATATTTTATTTATTTAGACCTTTAAATATGTCCGACGCAATGTTTATCATCTAAATTACCTAAAAACTTTTTCTTTTTTAACAAATTTAACAACTTTATATACAAAGCAATTAAAGTTTTCAAACTTGCTATCTTGTTGTCTATGTATGGTCTTAATAATTCTCTAACCCATTCTCCACTCAAAGCATTACCATAACATTCCGTCCAGGAATTTGGCATATCTCTATGTGCTCTAAAATTTTGAAAATTAACACCAACATTATCATATAACCATTCTAATAATTCGGTTAAGGTTTCTTTTTGGGCTTCTGTTGGTTCATCTACTTTGACTCCATTTTTTAATGTGAAGTTTCCAGCAAGAGCTATCGACACAGAATCATTGTTATGTCCTACTTGAGCAGCGGTTTCTTCACCTATATAACGATACTGGTCATAACTCCCATCTTCCCATACGATCACATTGTATCCTATATTTGAATCACAAAGTTTTGATGGAAAATTCCATCGTGCTGAATGAGCATTTTCAATCCTTTCCTCTTTAAATGACTGGGTTGATAAATAACGGTTTGCAATTGTACCACCAAAATGATGGACTACGACATATTTTATTGGTAATGAATTTATAATTTTTAACATATTTATATTATAGCACAATTAATTTTTTAACCTGTTGATAACTTTTGTAATCCATTCTAAAAAATCAACCCAGCGTTTTGATAACCAAGTTGGTTTTGAACGACTTAATTCATATTTTTTGATATAAGCAAACTTCGTGTCTAAAGGCATTTGTTTTATATAAGGTGGGTAAGAGTCATATATTTCATAATAACCGTCTCGTTTTGCTCCAAGCATAGTCCAATGAGTAGGGCTTGAACCTTCTGGTTGATAATACATTCCGTCATCGTCTTGAACCCAAGCATATACCGCTACTCCTAACGGTGAGTCTTTTAGAGCTTCCTCTATCTGGTTGTTAGATACCCATTCGTGTTTAAAATCATACCCTTTAAGCCATTTCTCACCAATGTCTTTATGTTTCTTAGCCTCTTCTTTGTCCCATAATTCCTCAAAATCCTTTACCTCTTCTAAAGGCATAAATCCTTGTGGTATGTTTCCAACGCTTCTTATAGTGTCAGCTACTTTGTGAGGTGTGTTTCCGCTTGGTTTCATATCAGCAAAAGCACCAACAAACCTTTCGGCTTTATCCCAGTCTTCATTGTATTTAAGTTTTGCTAAACATTCTATTGCGTTTAACGTTCCAAATATAGTGCAACCATAAGAGTCTATGTTGCGATTAAATTGTCTTTCGTCGTTAGGATAATAAGGCTTCCAATCTCCTGATGGGTTAATGTTTTTAGCACTACCAAAGACATATCCAGCATCTTTGGATTTTTTTAGTTCCTTTTTAGAGGGCTCTATGAAGCCATATTGTTTTACCATTGTGATTTATTAATTAAATATTTTCTATGTTCTTTGTAGGGCATTGCTTCAAAATTTTTGTTGTGAAGTCTTAACATTTCTTCTTTTTTACTAACATCTCTTTCTAATATATTTCTGTTTAGAGCGTTCAAAATATCTTCACCTTTTTTTATTTTAATCTTTCCTCCTAGTTTTTTTATTTCGTAATTATACATTTCTATAAGTTCGTCGTATTCTTCCCACGTTAGTGCCTCCACCTCCTGCGGGGTTTTTGCCCCTGCACCCGACCCAACCGCCATAAAGACGATAAAAGCCGTGAGGAGGATTGTGTATGTTATCTTTGCTATTTTCATATTAAGGACAGGTTATGCTACTTGCAGATAGAGTATCAGTATTATCAA
>CAZBVS010000017.1:0-9421 GCA_964495575.1 uncultured Candidatus Saccharibacteria bacterium | reverse complement strand
CTCCCAGCCAAAAAACATTGGCAAGCAAAAGACCAGCTTCCTTCAGGCAAATTAGAAGATGTATCTGGAACCAAATATGACCTAAGACAACTACGGCCAGTGGGGGAAAAAGAGTATGACGATGTTTTAACCGGCCTGGAGTTTAAGGAAGGAAAAGCAAGCTCAAAGTTGGTAAGCCCAGATGGTGTACAAATTACCATAAATCAAGATGAAGGTTTTCAACACCTAGTTTATTTTGTCCCACCAGGGAAAGATGCCCTATGTATTGAACCGCAAACTTCTTCCACTGATGCCTTTAATTTAATTAATAGAGGGATAAAAGAATCTAGTCCATTAGTGGTTAAACCCGGAAGAACTTATAATAGCAGACTTTCTTTGGAAGTGGATTCATTAGATAACCAATCAGAAATTCTTTTAAATCAAATCCGCGGGCCGCCTCAAATCAGTACTAAAAAAGCCCCTGGAACAAAAAGAATTAGCCCGGCTGATAAACATTATCTAGATAATGACTTATTTATGCAAGTAAGAGAAGAAGGTAGCCAAGAGTTAGTTTCTATCGGGCATAAAGGGCAATTATCAGAAGTTATTGATCTGATCAAAGAAAGATTTGGCATAAATCCTACTGATATTAAATATATTGAATCAGTCTTAAAGTTTTTAGAAAATCCAGAAAAGAAAAATCTTCCTGAAAGAATGCCCCAGACACCGATAGAAAGATTACTTATTTATCTTCTATCAGGGAAAATTCGCTTTGTGGTAGAGGATTTAACAAACATATATCAAAAAAGAGGAGAAAATGCTAATTCTGAAAAAAGATATTTTTATCCTCGCAACCAAAAGGATCATGACACAGGTATTCTTGGCTTTATTAGCCAAAATTATATCAACGGGGATGACCATGCATTAACTTCACAAGAATACGAAGAACTAAAAAGAGAAAATAAAGAAAAAGCTTCTTTTTACAAACCAATATATTTAATTCATTTATCAAGGGCTGCTTGGAAAGAATTTGCTAATAGAAAAGAGACAAAACATTTTCTTGCTCAACTTATCATCCATGAGTGGTATGAACATTTAGTTGGTTCGGCTAAAGGAATGAACCCGCATAGATTTGGATGTTTAAAAGAAAGAATTTTAGCAAGTTCGGAATCAGCTGAGATAGGTATAAGTGATCTTGATTTATTTTTCTTAGAATCGGCAGCTAGAACAAAAAATATTAATTATTTAAAATTTCTTTTAGAAAATTATGATAAATCTAGGGACATCACTCAAGGTGGTTTTTATCGAGCTATTTGGAAGGTATGCAATAGATATAATATAAGTTTAGATATCCCTGAGCTAGAAATTAATAGTTTCGAATATAGGCCGCACCTTGTTACTAAAAAAGCTCCGGCTACAAAAGAAATATCGGCAGAAGACATAGGAGTTATACTTACAGACCTTGCAAATCACTCAAAAGAAGAGGTAGTTGTTCCAAATGATGTCATTGGATGGATAAGCAAAATTATGTCTGGAGATGAATTTGATTTTTTAATTAGACATCTTATTAGAACTAAAAAATTATATTTTGTAGTTGACGATTTAGAAGGAGATATATTTTATGAAAATCCTCAGCAAAAAGAATTGATAGGAATATTAGCTTTTATCAATAAAGACAGAGAAGGTAATTATCAAATTCATATTTCTAAAGAAGTATGGCAGAGAAAATACTTTTTTGAATCTGGTGAAGACAAACCAGCATTTTTAGCTCAAGTTATAATTTATCTTTATATCCAAAATTTCTTAACTCATCTTCACGGTATTAGCCGTCATACCTGGGCAGGCTTATCTGTCTTTTATTATGCAAGCAGCCAGGCACGCAGAAACAATATAAACGACTTAGATTTATTTTATCTAGAAGTAGCTAGGGAAACTCAAAATATAAGATATTTTTATTTTCTTCTTGATAATTATGTAGCCGCAAAAGATTCAGAAGATGCATTTAAACGTGCTATTTATCGAGAAATGAATTTAATTGATGAAGATGATTTGCAAAAAGCTATTGAAACTCCTGAAAATCTTCTTTCTTATTACCGTTATTTATTTGAAGAAAAATTTAAAGATGTTAGTTATGAGGAAGAAAACGGAAGAAGGGCTACTGTTGCCGGGTATTTAGATGATAGTGATTCAGAAAAACCATTCGGTTGGAAAGATTATATTACAGAAAGAGATAGCCATATACCGCATAATATTGGAAGAATATTTAAACAAAGATTAGCTTCGGGTAAATTAGGATTTTCTGAACCAGCAAAACAGGAACGCCTACGACCATATCACAGGGGTGAATCAGAAGAGATAAAACAAAAAAGAGCGGACCTTGCCCGAGCTCGTAGGCAAAGAGACCAAGCAAAAGAAATAGATGATCAAGATCAAGTTCAAGAAGAAGAAAGGCAAATAGACAGCTTGATGGATCAAATTGCAGACATTTCTAACAGGCCTTTTATAGAAGAAATAACTTCTAAATTAGAAAGATTACACAAACAAAATCCAGAAAGAAAATTGGTAATAGGTGTATATGGCCCATCTAGCACAGGTAAAACCACTTTAATTAAATTACTTTCAGATTTTTGTTGCAGGCAGTTGCACATGAAAAATGGAAGAGAAGTTAACTTCTTAAGTGCTGATGCTTATCTTCATCCCGGAGGCGATTTTAGATATATTAAATACAAAGATGGGGACATAGACTCAAGATTTACCCTTACTCAAAGGCAAAGCATATATGATTTACAAGAATTTTATAGGCATCTTAGGGGCTTAAAACAAGATGAAACTATTATAACCGACCACGATGAACACGATGAAACAGCTGATGAGAATGAAGTTACAAGAACTGTAGATGGCTCTATAACAAAAATTATATTCTTGGATTTAACCTGTTTAGGATTAGATGAAAGAATAGCAAAAGAAATAGATATATTAATTCCGATAGTTTTCGATAATGATTCGAAAAGATTAGCCAGAAGGATTGAAAGAGATACTCGAAAAGACCCGAAGAAAAGAGGGTTTTCACGGGATTATGTTATCAATGAATTTGTTGAAAAACAATTTCAAGAAGTATATGACAATATGGAAGGTTTATCTTGGGAGTATGGGGATATTATCTGGATTCAGGATAAAAACAAGATATACCAAAGGCATTATCATCCTTATGATTATAAAAAAGATGGGGCAGTTGCAGTTGCTGATTTAGCTTCACGTTATGATAAATTATATTTAGAGCACCCGGCTTTAACAGAAAATGTTGTCTTAGATTGCCGGGTGGATGGAAAACCGGTGAGGATGAATATGCCGGTTCCAAAAGAAGAAAATAAAGAGGTTTTAAAAGATTATCTACTTACCCGTATTTATAACATTATTGTAGTTACCGGACCCGCTTCAATAACTGTCTACAGTCCAGATAGTTTAAAAGGTATATGTAATCAAGTAAAACAGATTTTATTTAACAGCCCTAAAGGTTATACAGTAATTGTGGATATAGTTGAAAGAATATATGAAGGTTCGCCGTTAACTATTGATATTAAAGATTATAGCAATATCCCTACAGGAGTTAAAAATAAAGTTCAACTTTTTAGAGAAGAGTATCAACAAGTAACTGAGAAATCTATAAGAGATTATATAGCTAAGATTACTCAAATTCCTGAAGGTGAAGTATCGATAGGAATTGATGTAGGCGGAACAGATGTAAAAATAGTAGTGGTTGATTCTTCCGGAAGTGTTACTTTTGAGATAGAACATGTCTGGTCTTCTCCACCATCGGAATTTAGGAATGCGGAAGAATTTAAAAACGCTTTGTTTATTTTGACTTTGTTTGCTCTTACAAAAGTAAGTTTGGATAGCATTGACAATGATATAGATAAAGAAATAAACGAATTAAAAGAAAGGATTGGTAAGGCAGTAATAGATACAGGTAGCGATGATTCTTCAATAAGGCCTAGTCTTGATTATTTTTTAGAATTAGTTAAAAGGGCAAAAGAATTATCAGTGGAGTTGATTATCCCATCTGCTATAGGCATTAGTTTTCCTGATGTTATTGTTGACAATAAAGTAGTAGGTGGTAGGACATCAAAGACTAGAGCTATAAGAAAAAAACATACTTCCGAAAAAGGAGAATTGTTATCGAGCTATTGGGATGAATTTAACCAACACTTAAAACCTTTAGCTGTAAATCTTTCAGAGAAATTATCTCAGGAATTAGGTGTTGATACTATTCCTTCTACAATAATCAATGATGGTAAGATAGGTTCTCTTTGGGCCGCTACGATTTTAAAGAGAGGAAGCATTTTAAATATTCCCGTAGGCACAAGTTTAGGAGGAGGGATTGTAGATGAAAATTGTAGGGTGCCACAAAGGCTTTTTAATATTAGCTATTTTAAAGTTTTTATTGGCCCCGCAAATGACCCTAAATTGTCTCACTACAAACATCAAGATTTAGAAGTTTATGGATGTGGGCAAGCTTTGCTTTCGCAAGATACTATATTTGCTTTAGCCAAAGAGAGCGGAATAATTTCAGCTTTGCCTAGCAAAGAAGAAAAAGCTGATGTTTTGAAATATATTCAGAAATTAATTAATGATCCTGATCAACATTCTAAAATAAGAGAATTGTTTGAGAAAACAGGTGAATACGCAGCTTTAGTTACAGCCACAGTTTATTATGGTGCAGTTAAAGATATTTTTAAAGATGTTATTTTGTTTGGTAGAGTGGCTAAAAAAGATACTGGATTAATATTAGTTAAAAAACTTGCTCAAGAATTAAACGAAAAATTTTATAATCTGGGATATTTTAATATCCAGAGAGCCTCTGATGTTGCCCGAAGCATTAGTAGAAGTGAAGAAGAAGCTGAAATGATGAATGGAATAGCTCAAGCTATAGGAACAGTTTATTTAGGCGCAGCTGAAAAAATAAGGATTGAGGAAGAAAATAACTCTTTAGATAATGGAGGGTTAAGAAGCCATTTAAGTAATAGAAAAGGCGATATTTTAAAGCAGATTTTGTCTTTATCTTTTCAGCCGCGGGCACCGCCGCTATTAAAAATTATAGTTGCACCTGTTAAGGGTAAAAACACAAAGAGTCTGGAAAAACTTACTGGTTTTATCCAAGAAGGAATTAAAGAAGCCTTTCCATTTCCAATACAAATAGAGTTATCAATATCTCCTTTTGAAAATATTGTTTCTTCTCTTAATTTTTCCTATAATAAGAAAAGAGGCCAATATGTTCTTCCTTATAGTTTAGATAGTTCTCAGAAACAAAATCAGCCCACTTTGGTTTTGACTGATGCTGATATTACAGGAAAGAATCAAAGATTTGGAATAAAAGATTATTTATTTGGCCGTGCTTATCCAGGCCAGAATATAACAGTTACAACCACTTACCGTTTTGTCCATCCAAACAAAGATATATTTATAGCGCGGAATATTAAAAATGTTATTCATGAAGCCGGTCATCTTTTTGGTTTGGGAACAGCACAGATGAGACTGACTGATAGAACCCATTGCATTAACCCTTGTTGTGTAATGAGTTTTTCTCCTAAAGCAGAAGAATTAGACCAAACAGAGCCTGAATTTTGCCCTGATTGCCAGATGAGGCTAAAATCAGTTTCAGGTAATAATGATAATTCATTAGACAATGGTGGACATGAAAATAATTTTTTTCAAAACAATGAAAGCGTTTCCGAAAAGGATGAGTCGGAACAATTAAAATCAATAATAACTCAGCGTTGCAGTTTAAGCCTTGAAGGCTATATAAAAGAAGTTAGCGCTGCCCTTGTTAATTTTAAAGAAAAATTCTTAGATCCTTTTTACAAAAGTAGAAATAAACAGCCGCCTTCTTTGCCAGAGATAGCCTCAGCGATTAAAGACACCAATGTTTTAAATAGGTACAGAATAAAAGAAAATTCACCATTGACTTTAGTTTTTGATTCAAGTTTATATGTTGGCGAAACTTCCCAGGAGGTTTTGAGGATAGCCTATACCTATAGTGATAATTTTGACGCAGTCAGCGTTGTTTGTGCCAAAGAAGAAAACTTAAAATATACGGTGGGGTTAGCCGGAGTAAGGTACTATGCGGAGAGAAAAGAAGAGAGAAGAAAAGGTGTTGAGGAGAGACTCTTTGAGGAAGCTGTATACCTTGCTGATCAGATGGATTTAAAAGGGTTCCTTTGGTCTAATCCTTTAGATGGGGCTTCGGTTGTTATTCTTGCCCAGAGAGGAGAAAGGAAAGAAATTTTGCGGGCTTGGGCGAAATCAATGGTTAGTGCTGGTATATTAGGAAGGTATCTTTTGGTAAAACCGGAATTTGGTACAGATGAAAAAGATATGTCCGTGATTGAGACGGCAGTAAGTAAGTCTGAAGATGAAATCAAAAAAATGATGCCCGCTATTTCAGATCTCCATAAACCTACTGCGACTTCCCGGAGCCGAAAAAGCAGAAAATGGTCGCATCTAAGTTGGCGTTCTAGCGGGCTTGGTATTGTAGAGAGTTTAATTGCGACAGTAAGAATGATTAGAAGGCATGGTGATGATTTTCCTAAAGAATTGCGATTAGAAAAGGATAAGTTACGGGTGGCTATCGATGGCAGTAGTAAAATAGCTCAGATGGTAACTTATTTGTTGTCCTTAAAAAAATATCAGAAGTTGCTAGAAGACGTTGGTTTAAAGATTGAAGTAACCGAAATTAGTGACCAAGATTTATCACGTAAAGAAACTCTATCTCAATCATTCGATATTTTAATTATCGCATCTACTCGCCAGCAAGGCTTAGAATATGATTCAATAGATTTAAAAGCCAAGGTTATAATTGAAGGAGTCTCTAATTTAGAGATGAAGAATTTTAGCCATTTTTTAAAGAAGAAGAAAATTCTCTTTATACCCGCAGCTATTGCTGCAGGCGGGTCCGCTTTTACTTCTTTTGAGGAGTTTTTCTATAGCCAAATTCCTACCGAGATTAAAGATTTTAAAAAACATATAACCCATCAGGTATCTATGACAGCTATCTCTTTAACTAGAACCTTGATTGAACATTGGCTTACTTTTTCTAAAGACGATCCGAGTATAGGCTTAAGCCAGGTAGTTTATTCAATGACTAATAAAATTCGTGATAATCGTGACAATCTTTTAAGCAATCCTTCTGAGGAGGCCACCTATCGAGCAGAATTAAATGCTATCCGGAATGTGCCCGATACAGTTGCTTGGCTGCGGGCTTGTTGTGAAATCGCCAGAAAGAAAGAACTTTTTCCCGAAAACAGGCAGTCTGAATTAATAAAAATTATCAATCAATCCACAGGTGTATATGGACAGATGGAAGCTGCATACTTATTGGGTGAAATTTTAAGTGAAGACGGAGTGGAAGCCTTAGAGCAAGCTCTCTTAGATAAAGAACGTGATTATCGAATTAGAGTTAACGCTGCTGAAGCTTTAGGAAAGATTGCTTATCCTTCTTCAATAGATGTTTTACGAAGAGCAGCTGTTAGCGATAGGAGCCAGCAAGTTAAAAATATGTGCCTTTGGGCTCTAGAGAGAATTGGAGTAAGCCTAGAAGAGCCTCAGCAGCAGCCTGGCCAGCAGGTATTAGAAGCAACCCTTGAAGCGATAGAGTCTTTAGCAGATAAAGTGTTAGAGGAATGGATAAAAAATACTTTTGATTCAGCCACTCAAAGCAAGCGTCCAACTATGATGGCGGTGACCGGCTATTCAGCTGCGGGGAAAAGCTATTTTGCTTCTCAATTTAAGCAGATTTTGAAGAAAAAAATAGAGGAGTGGTTTAACCAATTACCGGAAGGAGATCCTTATAAAAAGATATCTTTTCCGGAGATAAAAACTATTGATTTTGATGATTATATCTTAGCAAAAGAAGACCGGCCGACCCAGTTGCGTTCATTAGGAAAGATGGGCGCTAAGCAGCCAGAAAAATGGTTGGGTAAGTGGGAATTTGACCGGTTTTACCAGGATGTAAGAAGTTTAAGAAAAGGCCAGATAATTCATAAGCCTTGTTTTGACCAGGTAAGCAGAAAACGCAAAACGAGCCAAGAAGGTAAAGAGAAACTTGAGCCAGTTGTGCCTGGGCATAATATTATTATTATCGAAGGAGTTTTTGCTCTTTCTCATAAAAATACGAATCGCTATTATGATTTAAAGATTTTCCTTGATGCTGATTGGAAGTTAAGGCGTAACCGGGATATTCAAAGATATTTAAAAGAGGGTAAGTATTACAACTTATCTATTTTTGAAGTTGAAGATAAGTTTATACGAAAGCAACGAACTGAAGAGATACCAGCGATAAGAGAAGAAGTCGCTTATGCTGACTTTATAGTGGATACTGGGAACGTGGCTGTATCTGATTATACCGAAGCTTTCTATGGGATTGCTAAACAGTACCAGCGTTGGAGAGAAGAAAGTGAAGACCAGAAAGGTTCTTTTACTTTAGAAGAAAGAGAAACAAAGCTTAAAGAATTATTTAAAAGATCTGGTTTAGATTTAAAATCTCAGCCTTTTTTAGAAGAAAAATTATTAACCCGCCTTTACCAGAATACGGTTTTTCTCGGTAATCATAAAGCCTTCTCTGCTTTAGCTGAACTATCAGCCCGCCAGAATGAATCTGGGTGGGAAGATTTAACTAACTCGCAAAAGAAGAATATTGTCAAAGAGTTAGCAACTAAGTTTGAGTTGAGCCAACAAGTGCAAGATATATTGTTAAGCTGCATAGTAGAGAAAAAGGTAATCGGCAGTAAGGATAGTGAAAAATACGAGGATACCGAGTTGACAGAGAGTAATGAAATTGAACGAAGAAGCCAGGAAGGTATAAGAGTAATTGAAAATACATTAACCAGTTTAGGTTTCGGAGAAGAGAAAATAGGTCAAGATAAATTTAATAATTTAGTTAGAGACATAGAAGAACATACTGATTATGTTTGGTGGGTTGAGGGTGCTCCGAAATTATCCGGAGGTAGAATTGTGCTTTTAGAGGATTATTATCGGATGAATGCGAAAGTTCACTGGGCTTATTATGCTCATGAGATTACTCATTATTTGCAGAAAAAAGGTTATCTTAAACTGGTTAAAGGAGAAAAACATTCTGGTTTAAAGGAAATAGTTCCTGAGGCAGTAACTTGCTTAACTTTATTTGAGCAAGGTATATTAGGCGGGAAAAGGAAGCTAGGATTGTTGTTTGATGGAAATATCTTTAGGCTTGCTCAGGAGTGGGCAAGTCAAGATTGGAAAGAAAAAGAAATTAGTGGAAAGGCAAGTCTCGGTAAAAATAAAAAGGAAAAATTAAAGCTTTGGAGGGAAAAACTATTAGGGTGGTACGGAGCCAGAGAGGATCTTTGGAGATATGATGATTGGCCTAGCTTTGAAGATATATCGCCAGAAGTTTGGCAGAGGATTAAAG
>CAZBVS010000016.1:0-10953 GCA_964495575.1 uncultured Candidatus Saccharibacteria bacterium | reverse complement strand
CTCTTCCCTGACGCATTAGTTCAGCAGGATTGAGGACTAGAGTTACGGCTACAGCGAGGATAGATAGGATGGCTATTACTACAAGAAGCTCTATGAGGGTGAAGGCTTTTTCGGGAAAGTTATTCATATATGTATGTATTATATCAAAGAGGACAACTATAACTCCTTTTCTGGGGTGATTTTTGCATTAGGCAAAACTTTTCTTACTCTTTCTTCATAATCATGCTCTCTAATATATCTATCAAGCTCCCTTCCTGCTTCTTGAGACTTATGCATAGGAATCCACAAAGAAAAATAAAACCAGACAATCCCTATTATATATATAATTAATCCACCAATAACTACCCCTGCAATAATATTTAATATTTTTATTTTTTTACTATCTTTCATTATAAAAATTATATCATATTAAACATATATAAATAAAAATAACCCGGCTTAAACCAGGTTACTTTTCTACACCAATCTAATAAAAACCCGTAAATTGAAATCCTTTCAGTTGTCCCAATGATCAATATATAAAGAAT
This sequence comes from uncultured Candidatus Saccharibacteria bacterium, assembly GCA_964495575.1. Classification (GTDB taxonomy): domain Bacteria; phylum Patescibacteriota; class Minisyncoccia; order UBA6257; family GWB1-50-10; genus DATGCT01. The sequence goes on along the minus strand of CAZBVS010000016.1, from coordinate 10,426 downwards.
ATATTGATAGTCGAGACTTAATGTCAGGCTCTCTCGACCAAAACCTGATCTAAATAATCGACCAAACTTTTTGTAGTAAGTTTAATTAATCTACGAGCAGGTTCCCCTACCCGTGCCTTGTTCATGTAACTCCGTATGTCGCCATACGGCATGGACTATATCACCATCCTTTCAACCAAAATTTTTGACTTAATTGGGTGCAATGACCCCACAATTTTAGCATATCTTCTATGGCTATTACTCCTAACAAATATTCTCCAATAATTTGGATTAATATTTTTGCTAGGATTATGAATTTTGCCACAATCTATACCTAATTCATCCAAAATATTCTTTATCCGCTCAATTTTCTTATAACTCTTTTGAGCAAATTGAATATAAAACCTCTTACCATTTCTTGGAACTCCACCTTCGGCATCAAAAAAACCTTTCACATAGAATAATTTTTTTCTGACCGAAAGACCAGAAGGATCAAAATTAAAATCTATATTCTTACACAATGTTTCCAACGCAAATAAATTTCTATTTTTACCTTCCCTGTAAATCCAAGAATTATAATCAATTTTAGAAAGTAATGATTTTAATAATTCTAACCATTCTCTTTCTTTTTGGACAAACCTAATCCTCTTATTTTTATTAAGAGAAGCATCATGAGCTGCTCCATTTAAATAAGCAATAATTTCTCCATTGGTTGAAGGAGCTCGGCGTGTAGTCTCTGAGGGGTCATAACTATTACTAGCCAGAGGACTTCCCTGCGGATTGTCTGCACCAAATACATTTTTACTCATTGTATTTATTATAAAACAATTAAGTAGTATTGGATACTCAGAGTTCCCCGCATACAGCCAAGTTTATCTCCAGAAGTTACCTCCTGAAGGTCACAACTTTCTTATGACTTCACCCATGTTACCGAATTTGGGCTAATCCCAACAAAATGTTAGGACTTCACCCACTCCCGGCTCCCTTGGTGTGACAGGCAGTATCTTGATACATCTAATGATTACTCATTAGAGTCCAAACACCACTGGGCAAACGGTTTTCCCGTACCCTAGCGGTTTCTATTAACAGCTTTCTTCCCCATTTTTCTAATCTGGTGTCGAAGTTTTAATATCTTCTCAAAACCTTCATCAGTAAGATGTTCTTTGTTTTCACACATAAGAACAACCTTCTTAAAGATTTTATATGATTTCCTCTTTTTCGCTTGTAATGGGTACTCGTCTAAAAGAGGAAACAAATAATTCACCATATCTTTTCTGCTACCGATTTTATATTTTACATGAGGATACCATCCCTGTTTTCTATAAGGGATGTCATATATATTTCCGCAACCTATGGTTTTTCGAATTCTCTCAATTATCTCTCTGTCATCTGCTCTAACTTCAATAGAGAATTCTATTCTAACCTCAAGACCTCTTTTGAGAGTCTTGTGTTTACCAATGCTCACAGAAAAACATCCTTCACCATCGATAAAACCGGCGATATAATGAGGGTCAAGCTTATCATAGATTTGCTCCTTCCCTATATCACTACAGGTACTATGAGCTCTGCTGACTTCTCGCATAATTTTTGAAAGTATTACTACTCTTCATACCTCGAGTATAGCACAACACCGAGGATTATACGAGATCTCCCGTAGTAACCAAATAAACATTTTGCTCCTATCTTGATACCACTACACTCTTTGTACTATTCACAACATAGTAGGTTCCCCATGTACTCGCAGGGTTCCCAATACAAAAAGCCACAACTGGTATTCAAGCTAAGAACTGCTAATTTCTCCCTTCACTCTAACCTTCACAGGTTTAGAGGTGAGATTTCACTTCAGAATACTATGTCTTATTCTGATTGGATTTTCACCAATTAGTTTATATGATCGCACGGCGATCCGAGTACAAGGCTCGAGAACGTATTCACCGCAACATTGCTGATTTGCGATTACTAGCGATTCCAACTTCATGGAGGCGAGTTGCAGCCTCCAATCCGAACTGAGATCGGTTTTAAAGGATTAGCTCCGTCTCGCGACTTAGCTACCCGTTGTACCGACCATTGTAGCACGTGTGTAGCCCAGGACATAAGGGCCATGCTGATTTGACGTCATCCTCACCTTCCTCCATCTATGGGATGGCAGTCTCCTATGACACGTATAACATAGGACAAGGGTTTCGCTCGTTACCCCACTTAAGGGAACGTTTCACAACACGAGCTGACGGCAACCATGCAGCACCTGTGATAGTGTCCCCGAAGGGAAAGTTTGCCTTTCAGCAAACGATCACTAACATGTCAAGTCCTGGTAAGGTTCCTCGCGTAGCGTCGAATTAAACCACATGCTCCACCGCTTGTGCGAGCCCCCGTCTATTCCTTTGAGTTTTAAGCTTGCGCTCGTACTTCCCAGGCGGTCCGCTTAACGCGTTTGCTTCGCCTCTAAAAGGGTCGATACTTCTAAAAGCCAGCGGACAAAATTTACGGCTAGAACTACGAGGGTCAAATTACTACCTTATGTTACCACAAGGATTGGACTATATCATTCTCTGAATTTCTTCCATCTGGATTTTTTATTCTCAACTATGTTTTTGATAGTTGAGTGCTCAAACCCAGACAGCTTAGTTACTTCAGAGATCCAGCGTTGTTGAAGCTGCGCATCCTTATAAAGTAAGACAACTTTATAAATCATCTCCTCTACCGGTACGTAAGGCAAAATTATTCTCAAAAATTTCTTTAATTGATCAACGGAATAAAAATAAAGTCTATAATATTTTCTTTTTCCATTGACTACACCGATTTTTACTTCAACATTCCATTTATCTCTTAAATAATGAGCTAATGTCTCATTGCATGGCATGTTAAAACCATCCGTACACAAAACACCTCTACGCCCATTACTAATAATAGAACCGTCATCAAACCACCACATTGCCAAAGAAAGTTCTGATAATTGATTAAGCCAATCATGGCTAATAATAAACCTTCCTTGATTATGTAATAAATTAAATAAATCGGTTAACTCTGGAAGAGCAAGACTCTGAAATCTAAGTTTATCATTAGAACTAAAACTACCATCTCCACTTTCCTGCTTGAAGATATTTCTCTCGGATGATACTTCAGATAACTGATCTGCTTTCCAATAAAAATATTCTTTCTGTGTTATAGAATGACGAAAAGAAAAGCGAGCATTCCTATAACCAGAATGGAGCTTTAACGATCCATCTCCTAACACAGATCCAAGAATAATTTCCTTACATTTTGACGACAAAGGCATATAACTTAATTATAATCTAAGTCAAACCATTTGTCGCCGCGCAACCTCATAGTCTCTACGGGGTTTAGACTCGAAAAAATCTCGTCTAAACTTCCCTCGGGATTGTCCAAGAACGGTCGTAGTCACCGTGTAACTCTTGGATGTTCCCCGATACAGCCGGATGCACATCCCAACGTCACCGTTGAGAAGGACACCGTTTTGCCTCCAATAAGAAGGCGAGGATCTATCTAATCCTCTTCGCTACTCTAGCTTTCGCGCCTCAGGGTCAGGAAACGCCCCAGAGAGATGCCTTCGCCTTTGGTGTTCCGTACGATATCAACGAATTTCACCTCTACACCGTACGTTCCACTCTCCTCTGACGTCCTCTAGTCCAGCAGTTTCCGTTGCGAGTCCACCGTTGAGCAGTGGGATTTTACAAACAGACTTGCTGAACCCCCTACGCGCCCTTTACGCCCAATAAATCCGGATAACGCTTGGAGTCTTCGTATTACCGCTGCTGCTGGCTACTTGATTAACAAGTTACCAAGTGGACTATACCATCATCCTTTAAAAAGGAGTTCGGCGTATTAGCTTGGATCAGAATCCAAACTCTGGAATATTTATTCCAAGTCTCTGAAGGGTTGTTAAGCTTAAGGTAATTTATAATTAAAAGTTTTATGAATATATGGTCTTACGATAGATAAAAACCTATCCCTGCCATTCTTTCCTATATATAACCTCGGGTACCTTTTACCTCTACAAAGAGAATAATTTACCGAAGAAATGATACCAAAATTATCTTTCAATACTCTAGAAAGAATTTTGACTTCACTTAAGGAAAAACAATTCACTGCTAAACTAAAAGAAAAATGACTTTTAGGTCTAAAATCTAAGGTACCATCATCCATATACCAAACAGCTAAAGATAGAGGTTCTTTCAAGAAAATGGTAATATCTCTTGGTATTATTTTCACACGATTATCATAGAATTTATTTCTTATCTCAGTAAATTCTTTAAAATAACGAGTGCCAAAATACCACTGATTATTATCTTTTCTCTGCTTCGGTCTACTACGACAAAGATTACTAAATTGCTTATAAAGCCAAAAAACATAATCCTTTTTTTCTTTCGACTGCTTTACATATAAACGAGTGCCTACATATCCATCAAAATCAAGATAACCATCACCAAGAACACTTCCGATCAATATAGACCTTTGATTTTTAGTTAACAAACTTTCCATACCTTAATTATAACAACTTCCCTGCTGATTGCCGATAGAAAATTTGAGATAGACTCAAACGCAGCTTTCTATCAGTTTCCAGCATATGAGCCGAATGTTTCGATTCACCTTTCGGTGAAAAGTCGCACCACGGTAGTCTAACAAAAGACATTACGAAGATTTATCTGGCCATGTGACTAAAATGTACGAAGTTAGCCACTCCTTATTCCTGAGGTAACGTCAATGCAAAGCACTTCCTCCCTCAGAAAAGCAGTTTACACTCCGAAGAGATTCATCCTGCACGCGGCGTCGCTCCATCAGGGTTTCCCCCATTGTGGAAGATTCTCGACTGCTGCCATCCGTAGATGTGCGGTCCGTGTCTCAGTACCGCTGCTGGGGATCAAGCTCTCACTTCCCCTACCGGTCATAGCCTTGGTGAGCCGTTACCACACCAACAAGCTGATCGGACCTAGGCTCATCTTCGAGCGCCGAAGCTTTACCAAATTATCTGTATGATAATTTAGACTATCGGGAATTAATTCAAGTTTCCTCAAGCTATTCCCGTCTCGAATGTAGATGCCAAGGTGTTACTAGCCCGTTTGCCGGTCCCTAAAAAGGGCCCTCGACTTGCATGCCTTATCCACGCCGCCAGCGTTCATCCTGGACCAGGATCAAATCCTCAATTATTACGAAACACGAATTAGGTTCGGAAAAATTCCGAACAATCTTCGTACCCCGTAATTTTTATTGGGACAACTGGAAAGATTTCAATTTATATACCCCGCATCAATACGGGGTTTGGGTTCTTATTAAATTGTTAAAAGTACAGTCATAAACAAGTGCCAAGCTCTTGGCACCTTTATCAGTATAAAAATAAAATAATAAATGTCAACTCCAACAACTACTCCTGAGAAGAACTACTAGTGCTTGGAACTACTATTATCATTTCCTCATCTTCTTTTCGATAATTAAACTGTGATTTTAACTCCTTCAATAAATTTTTAGGTTCTTTAAAAAACTCAATTTTATTTGATAACTCCTGGTTCTCATCTTCAACAACTTTCAACTCCGCACTTAGATCATCAACCTCTGCCTCCAACCTCTTATTCTGAAGATTTAATCTATACACACCAAACCCCAAAAACAAACCAATGACTATGAATATAACAGTTTTCCAAATCCAGTTCATAATTAATTAAATCTTTAACATTTCATTATAACACATTACTTCTTTAATAATTCCTTGAATATATCCTCATTCAAACTTGCTTCACTTCTCCTTTTAAGCTTTTTCTTCCCTCGCTTCTGTTGCTGTCTCAACTTCATCTTTCGAGTAATATCTCCTCCGTACAAACCTTCTGTTACATCCTTCTTAACTGCTGGAATATCCTCCCGAGCGATAATATTGTTTCCAATAGCTGCCTGAACCGGCTGAGCATACTGCTGTCTTGGTAAATGCTTCTTCAATCTTTTCACAATCTTTCTTCCTTCGCTCTCAGCTGCATCCTTAGGGAAAAACCTACTCATCCCCGGCACCTTCTCATGAGAAACAAGGAAATCAACCTTTACTACATCAGCTTCTTCATACCCTGCTCTTTCATAACTGAAGGAACCAAAACCTTCTGTTATTGATTTTAAAACATCATCAAAGTCAGCCACTAACTCTGACAAAGGCATGGTAGCCTCTACCAAAACATTCTCTCCTCTGCTCCGAGTCTTAATATCCTTCATTCTAAACTGGTGCTGAACAGAAACTAAATTATTCAAAAATTTAGAGGGTAATAATATCTTGATATCAATAACAGGTTCCAAAATTTTATCAAAATAATCCGGAGCCTCTTCTGGTTGAGTAATCTCCTGCCACTTACCATCAACCATTATTTTATATTTCACTGAAGGAAATGTATGAACTGTCTTTATTCCAAACTCCTGTCTCAATCTCCCCGAAGTTATCTCATAATGAAGCTTTCCTAAAAACCCAACTTTAAACCCTCTGCCTAACACCTCGTTCCTATCCCCGCTCACCATCAATGCTGAGTCATTTAACCTCAACCTCTCTAAAGCCTGAGCAAGATCAGAGTATGTTCCACTTTCCTCAGGATAAAAAGAAACAAACACTGTCGACTTCGGTTCCTGATATCCTGGCAAAACTTTTGCTCTCTTGTTATCTGAGATAGTATCACCAATCCTAATTTTTTCTGGATCTTTAACACCTGTTGCAATATATCCCACCTGACCTGTTTCCAACTCCTTTTGTTTCTTCATCTTTGGGTTAAAGTATCCCAACTCCTTTATCTGAAAACCTTCTTCTTTTGCTAAAAACCTAACGTTTTGCTTCTCTTCAAAACTGCCGTTAAAAACTCTGGCACTAACTACCACTCCTTTATGATTGTCATAAAAGGAATCAAAAACTAAAGCTCGTGAAAACTTACTTTTTCCACCTTCACCCGGCGATCTAAACTTAGAAACAACTGCGTCTAATAACTCACCAACCCCCTCCCCTGTCTTTGCCGAAACAAGCTTTATCTCACTCGGATCTACCTCTAATAAATCAGCCATCTCTATTACCAGTTCTTCTAACTCATCCTTACTATCAAACAAATCAATCTTATTTATCGCCCCTACTAAATCCAACCCTGCTTTCTTAGCATTTCTAAAATTAGACAAAGTCTGAGCCTGAATCCCCTGTTTCCCATCAACTAATAATATTCCTCCTTCTACAGCAGCTAACGCTCTTGAAACTTCGTACGAAAAATCAGAGTGCCCCGGAGTATCTATCAAGTTCAAAACATACTTCTTACCTTCCACCTCATGCTTCATCCGAACCGGAGCCATCTTAATAGTTATTCCTCTCTCTCTTTCTAACTCCAAACTATCCAAATATTGTTCCTTCATATCTCTGTCTTCAATAGTATCTGTAACCTCTAAAAACCTATCTGCCAAGGTTGATTTTCCATGATCAATATGAGCAATTATACAAAAATTTCTAATTTTATTCTGTTCCATAATCTATCTTTATACTATCTAACCTCAACTTAATAAACAAACTTACACATTGACAAAATGATAATATATGTATATAATACAAGCAGTAACTTAACCAATGAAAGGAGGGAAAATGCTTAAATAATTTTTTTATACAAAACATAGATTCCCCCAACCCCTCGCCCAAAGCCCATACATTTCTACTCTGTATGGGCTTTTTTATAAATACAAAAACTACTCTCTAATAACCTCTCCCTCAAACTGATTTTGCAAAGTCAGCTCAAAACTTACTCTTTTAGAAACGCTGTCATCCTCATATTTATATATAGAAGAATCAGACTCCTCCCAAACATATCCTAAAGGAGCGCTTACTTTTATACTCAACCCGGTATCTGAACCAGATTGCTTATCAAAAACAAACTCAAACTTCTCCCCTTCCTTTAATTTAAACTTATCAGAAGTAGGATTCTTATACCTCAACTCAAAGTTAGATTTCTCACCTGCCTCAGTTAACACCCAGGTTCCAAAAACTTGTTTCCCAAACTCCTGAGTAGTCCATATATTTTGGCTCTCGTTATATACCTTATTTTTTTCATAATCAAGAACCGGAAGTTTTATATAATCAGAGGTATATTCTCTCCTTATCTCCTCCCGAACCGTATTACCATCAGCAAATATTAACTCGGAGCCTTGGTTAGTATATATCTTTAAATAATCTTTGTTAGTCGCTCTATACCAATCCTCTTCTTCACCTACTCCATTATGCTCCCGAACCACACTAAGATCTCCTAACACACCGCCTTCCGAATTCACATTCAACCAAAGATTTATATCCTGATCTACAAAAGCATCAGATTTTCCCCCCGCCACATTACTATTCACCACTCCGAGATAACTTCCCCAAAACCCATCCGGGGCTTCATATACTCTCCCCGCCACCTTATACTTCCTAAACAAATTAGCCAATCTCCTATCCCGGGCATAAAACATTAGATCCTTATTCTCTACATGATCACTTAAATCTTCTACCAACTTCTCCATCTCGGAGGAAGAAAACCCTTCCAGTCTTTTCATAATCTCCGGTGCTAAAACTGATAATACCTTTTTAGGATTCTTTCCCTCCTGCTTGTCCTTCCCTACCTCCACCTCCTCTTGCAGCTCAGCTAAGAAATTATCACTATTCACAGTCATCTCATACTCTTCCAACCTTACCGACCCTATATGATCCATGATCGTCCCTAACACATCTACGTTTAACCCTATCACTCCTTGAAACTCTACTCCTTCTTCTTTGTATATCTTCGACTGCTCCAACATATTCATTGTATTCTCTGCAGAAACAGGAAAGTCAAAAAACCAGTTTGCATCTCTTACCCCCCAGTTCTTTGTAGTTCTCTGCAATGGCTCAGGAGGAATGTATCTCTCATCAAAATTCATCTCATGATCCGGCCAGTATATGTCCTCCACCACCAAATCTTTCATCTGACCATTCTGAATCACAAGATCACCATAACTTCCCAAAAAACCTCCCGCCGGTCTCAACTCAGAAGAGTTCTGAAACATTAATAAAATATGTTGAGGTTCTTTAGACTCAAACAACTCAACGGTTCCTTCTAAAAAGTCCTCAATTACATATAAATTGTTGCTGTATACAAAATAATTTTTCTCTAATAATTCTTCTACCCTGTCGAAATAAGATAGGTTCCTCATCTCATTAGACTTATTCCTCAAAACTTCTACCTCAGATTTTATATCCCCCACTAAACCTTGAGCCCGATGCATTAACTCTAACAACGACTCTCCATCATTCTTAAAATATGAAAAACCATTATGCTGCATCTCCGTAAGAACAGCGGATAACTTAATCAGATCAATATTAAACTCTGTAACTTCTTTTAAAAAACCTCCTACATTTCTTAAAAAAGGCACAAACTTAAAACCAGCTGATAAAACAAAATTCTTTGGATTATCATTAATAAACTGATCTATCTCCTGCAACTTCTCTTTGCTTTTCACTAAAGAAGTCTTTGCCTCCTCAGTTTCTAAATCCTTAATTGCCTCAAAAGAATGGAACAAATGAGAAGAAGCGGACTCCCCTTTTGCCTCCAACGTCACCTGAGCACTCTTTACGTTCATAAACCCAAAAACTCCGAATATTATTAATAAAAAAACAACAAACCCGATACTCCATTTCAAAACCCGCCCCCAAGAAAACTTAGAAGAATCATCCTGATATTCACCAGATATTCGTTTCAAATTTAAACTATCAAACCGCCTGGTTTGATCATAGTTAAAATCCGGTTTTTTAATATCTACCAAAACCGGTTCAATATTTTTCTTTGGAACCTCTTTCTTACTCATTATTTTAATAATATCACAAGAAACTTTTACAAAAAATAAATTAAGCTAAAATACCAACCTTAAAATTCGTGAAGTTAATAACTATTATATAAAGTCTCTACCTCTGAGGCAGAAAAAATACGGTCATATACTCGAACATCATCAATCTGGCCATTAAAAAATAATTCATATTGATTTAAATAACGACAACCTATCAATTTTTTATTTGAATAACGATAAGGTCCATCTGTTTCTAAATCTTCAAGCTCACCATCTATATAAATATCATATATTTGAGGATAAGGGTCATTTTTAACAACAACTGCTACATTGTGCCATAAACCATCATCTAAACCATCCTGCTCTGTTTGTACACCATTACTATTTAAAGCAGCCCCTATCTTAGTTCCTCTCATTTGAACAGAATTATTCTCATTTTTACCCACACCACCAATTAAAATCTGTTCAGACGAATCAGTTGTTTTAAACCATAAAGAAACAGTTAAATTTTTTATAAAATCACCAAATTCAACATAATCATCCACTCCGTCAAAGTCCAAGGCATAATTCCCTTGCCGGGCATCGGTAGTGTAGGTTGGGCCGTTGGTTAAGGTTCCATCATTATCATACCCTGATGAGTCAT
>CAZBVS010000015.1:0-13575 GCA_964495575.1 uncultured Candidatus Saccharibacteria bacterium | reverse complement strand
GGTATATTAATTTTAGTGTTTGGTATATGGGCTATTGTTTACTTGTTTAAGTTGAACGAAAAGGATAATTAAGGTATAATTAAGGTATGTGGAGTGAATACGAAATAAGACAAGCAACCCGCAGGATAGCTGAACGAAACTCATTAATCGTTAACCCATTCAATAATAGAATAGAAGGTATATTAAAAAATGTTGACGTAGTCTCAAAAAATATGTCGGACCAATTAATAAATGAACTAAAACGTATAAGGTATGAAAAAAACAACCCGCAAGGAAATATTAACAAAGCAATATAACAACGCCTTACAATCCCTAGTATCAAAAGAGGTACAGCTAGAACACCTTAAAAGGCTTGAACCCAACCATAAGGTTGGTGATAGACAAACCCAAGGGATAGGAAGCACCAAAGGGATTACGACCTACACCGCTAAAGAGGCGGTTGAAGATACTGAAAAAGACGTAGAACAAAAAAGGTTGAGATTAAAAGTAATTGAAGAAAAATTAAATGAAATATAGAGTCCCGGCAGTCCCAAAAGAAGCTTTAGAGAATGACCCTAAGCAAACTAACGTAAGGGTAGCAAAAAAGTTTGAAAAAACCCCCGATGGCTACAAGGCCTATTTTGAAGGTTGTAAATATCCAGAGAAACTATTCCCTTATCCTCAGGCAGTTCGAGCCGTAAAAGCGACAAAAGGACTCTTAATGAAAGCGTTAGAATTTATTTCAGAACACAAATGGTTAATTCCGTTTGTTTTTTTAATTAAGAAACCACTTCTAGACAAATACCTTGAATGGACTCACAATATCTTAAAATCTACATACCTTAAACCAGAGAATTACTGTAAGTCCGGGCAAGAAATATATCGAGCGGGAAAGGTTTTTAATAAATACTTTACCCCAAGCGAAAAACAAATAAAAAAATGGCGTAAGGAATTCCCGGAGGAAACTGTCCAAGCAAAAATAAAAGCAAAAGAGAACGCCCTAAGAAGACTAATAGCCCAGATATGGGAATATGATGCCCCATATAGGTATAGAGGGCAGGATGTAATAGGAGAAATGAAGGATAACACCAAGGCGGAGTTAAGAAAAGCTCTTAGAAAAGGGATAGAAAGAGATAGAAACCGCCGAGTTACCAAAAAATGGAAAATAGCCCTTAAACTACCAATCCCTAAAATGGTGATGGACTTTATAAAAGAACTAAATTTTGATATAATAGGATTAGACGAGGAGGATCTTTACAACTGCCTTATGCGTCCAAAATACAACTTTAAAGGTCAAGACTGGCAAACGAGAGTGAATGTCAGAAAAACAATAGATAAAAGGTGGCATGAAATGGAAGAATCTAAAAAAACTAAGATGCCCTAAATGTAATGGCAAACTCGAAGAGTGGAACTTCAGAAAACAAAAGGAAAGATGGGGGTGTAGTGAATGTGGCCAGAGTTATACAAAAAAACAGATTAAAGAGATACTCAAAGGAGTTCAAAAGTAAATACAATAAAACCCCAACAACAAGAGAACTAAAAGTATACATTAGCTATAAAAAATCAAAGCCACCAACATCAAAAGAAATAAGACTAATGTGATTAAACTAATAATAAATATCCTACTAATACTTCTTTTGCTCTTTTTGGGTATTTTTCATAGAAGAAAATAGGTAAAGTTTACAAAAGTGTCAATAGTGGCGAAGTTTAAATAGAATTAATTAAAAGCATATAACAATGACAAAGAAAAACAAAAAAAAGAATAAAGGAGGGAGACCAAGTGGATATGGTCCGGAAGTAATAGAAAAGGTTAAACAATACCTTGATGACTTTTTTAACGAAGAGTTAGAAGAAGTAGTGCCAAGTATAGAAGGGTTTAGTGCTTATTCAGGAATAGCAAGGAGAACAATATATGACTGGAAAGGTCAACACAAAGAGTTTTCGCACATATTAGAGGATATATTAGCATTACAAGCAAGTTTAGCATTGAATAAAGGACTTAAAGGAGAATGGAATTCTAACATAGTAAAACTACTGTTAGGTAAACACGGTTATAAGGCAAAGTCGGATGTTACTTCGGGTGGAAAGTCAATAGGAGCTATACTCGATGACTTAGAAGATGAGTGATAATAGATTAAAAAATAAAGAATGGAGGATAAACCATTTATATAAGATTCGAGATAAAAATAGTCAACTAATAACTTATAAAAGAAACCGAGCTCAACGTGAATTTGCTGAAAATGCTCATACAAGGAATATAATATTAAAATCACGTCAGCTCGGCTTTTCTACAGAAGAAGCTATAGACACGCTTGATGATACTGTTTTTACTCCAAACTTTGATTCACTGTTTATTGCTCAAGATTTAAAAACAGCGGAGGAAATTTTTGATAATAAGGTTCATTTAACTTGGAAAAACCTACCAAAAGAGTTAAAAGACTTATGGGATCAAGAAAGAAGTTCTGCTCGTAGGATGAAGTTTGGCTTTGGTGATGGACGTTATTCTTCAATTACAGTAGACAACACCGGGCGTTCAGGAACATTTAACAGAGTTCACATCACTGAACTCCCTATTTTATATGAAAAATACCCAAAAAGAGCAAAAGAAGTATTAGAAGGAACTATCCCAGCAGTCCCTATGGACGGAAGAGTAGATATAGAATCGACCGCTCGAGGAGACTCAGGGCCTTTTTACGAGATGTTTTGGGAAGCGTGGGAGAGAGGAGAACCTGACACAAAAATTGATTATAAAGCTCATTTTTATAACTGGACTTATGATGATAACGAGATTAGCAAAATATCAGAACCATTAGAAGTCCCTAAAGAGTTCCAAGATTACCAAAAGAAACACGGTTTATCAGATACACAAATAACCTATTATTATCTTAAGTGGGTTTCTCTTAATAAAGATTGGCAAGCGTTGTTTAGAGAGTATCCTACAACCCCAGAGGAAGCTTTTGCTTATGCTGGAGAGAAGTTTTTTGCTAACGAAAAGATTGAGTTTCAGAAACAATTTGTAAAGAAAGGGGAAAAACAAGGCGACTGGACTATTTTTGAAGAACCAGAAGCAACTCATTATTACGGAATTGGGGCTGATGTTAGCGAGGGAGTTGGAAAAGACCATTCAACAGCAGTAGTAATAGACTTTAAGCCATTAGTTCCAAAGGTTGTGGCAACTTATAAAAATAATAAAATAACCCCGGACAACTTTGCTTTTGAATTAAAGGATAAGGGTATGAAATATCACAAAGCTTTAGTAGCCCCAGAAAACAATTCGATGGGTTATGCTACAGTTTCAAAACTAAATGAAATCTATAACAATGTTTACAGACAAGTTAAACACGACAAAAGCACCAACAAGAAATCAACCAAGTTAGGTTGGAAGACTGGACCTTCAACTAAACCAAAGATGCTCCACGACCTTAAAACAGCCATAAACGAGGACGGGATACAAATACCTTCTCAAGAAATATTAAAGGAGCTTAGAAGCTACACCCAAGATGATGTTCAATATCAGAGGACAGACGAAGACACAACAAGACACTTTGATTTGCTTATTGCCACTGCCATCGCCTACCAAATGAAAGATTATGTAAATAGATCAACAAGAACTAAAAGTCGTAAATTAACAGCCAGTAGAGGCAAAGGTTTCCGTGGAGTCTAAAGAATATAAAAATCATGAATACGAGCTTAAAGTGGTATTCCCTGACGAACCTTTTGAAGACGATGAAATAGATAAAAAGAAACAAAAGATAGAAAAAAAGAAATCTCTCGTTAAGAGAGGGAAGTTTAGAGCTACTAAATAACTTGCGGAATTTTTAAATTTACATTACTAATTAAGTATGACAAAAGAAGAAAAGGCAAATAAAATTTTAACACAACTCCGTGCTGACAAAGATGCACGGGACCAGTCTTATATATACTTCAGAAATGAAAACCTTGCGACATACACTCGTGAGGGTAGAAAACAGTTCATAGGCTTCACTGAAAAGCCAGACTGGAAGGAAGATTATCAATACAATGTCTTTGATCCAATAACAAGAGACAAAATAATGGCGATAATCTCAAAAACTCGTGGTTATTACGAAGCACAATTCTTTAACACGAACAAAAGACTATCCCCTTATTCAAATATCATAACTAACGTTCTAAAGGGTTTTTACAAAGACTCTAGCCGTAGACTCAAAGAAAAGGAAAAAAACCGCCACATAATGCTTCAGGCACTAACAACGCCAAAATCTATATGGTTTGAGGGTTGGAGATACCAGAAAAGGAAAGTAAAGAATATTGTTGATCGAGATGAGACAGGAAAGATAACTGAAGTAGAAGAGGAACAGGTAGTTCACTACAACGGACCTTACGGTGAATTAATCCCCGTAGAAGACTTTATCCCTGGTTCTATGACAGAAAGAGACATTCAAGAACAACCAAGACTTACTTGGATTATTAAAATGGATGAAGAAAGATTTAGACGAGAGTTTTCAAAATACGACGTTGATGATGTCCCAACTTACGGAGACTTAATAGCTTCTGAAAACGAGGATATGCTCTTAAGAGATGATGTAAACAAAAACGAGGTTGAGGTTATTAGGTATTTCAATAAGTGGGAAGACGAATTCCACGTAATAGCGAATGGACAACTTTTGACTCCTGTCAATAACCCAATGCCTTATAACCATAAAGAATACCCATTTGTATGGGGAGGATTTGAAGAACTTAACCCAAGATTTATATACGATATGCCTCTTACTATTAAGCTTTTGGATATGCAGGACGCTAATAACGAGATTCTAAACCTATCATTAGATATGCTTTGGCGTGCCTTAAATGAGGTAATCCTTGTTACAGGAGGCGATGACTTAGGATCCGATGTTTTATCGGGTGGAGGATTAGTTCCTGTAAACGACCCGGGCAACTTTACTCAAATGCAGTTTGGTTCTTCAGGGGCGTTTAATGCTGCAACTAATATAACTCAACAAATCAAAGCATCATTAGAATCTTCAAGTGTATCCGCAGAATTAGCAGGGCAATCAGGAGAAGGACGCTCTAAAACAGCCAGAGAGGTATTAGTAGCAAGGGAAGCAGCGATGGAGATTGCTTCATTGTTCTTAGATTCAATGGAAAGAATGGAGCGAGACAAAGCTTACTTGCGGGTTAAAAACCAATTAGACAGGTATCAAACCCCCGTTGAGTGGGAAAAACGTCTAGGAGTAGAAGGGGCAAGAGAAGCTATTCCTAAGTTTAGAGAGATAAGTGTTAGACAAACTCAACTAGATAACGGAGAGGTTGGAACCCTAAACATAAATATAACCCCAAAACCAAGAGGTGAAGACAAAGTAGAACAAGAAAACAAAACCTTAAAAGAAATGTCTCAAACAATAGATATACCCCCAAGCTTCTTAAGACAGATAGAATTTGATTGTGAAATCGTTGCTAACAGCTCTATAAAGCGTTCTAAGGCGTTAGAAGCTGAGGAAGCGGAGAGATACTTTGCCAACACACTAAAAGTTCCTCAGATGTTTAATGTTCAGAAAGCTGCAGAAGAATACGTTAAAGCGTTAGATAAAAACCCAGAAGAACATTTAAAACAACAGCAACAACAACAGCAACAGAGACCACAACCTCAACAGGGTTCAGAGTTTAGTGAGGTTGGTGAATTACAAACAAAACAAAGGTCGACACAAAATTTAGGCGTTGAAGTATAATTATGCCAGCAAAATCAGAAGAACAACGAAAAGCTGCAGGAGCTGCTTTACAAGCAAAGCGTAAAGGCAACTGTAACTCATTAAGTCCAGGAGCTGCTCGTCAAATGTGTAAAACGATGAGTGAGGCTGAGTTAGAAGAATTTGCTTCAGGAGTAGCAAACGGAGCTTCTAGAACAAGTAACACAACAGAAAGAAATGCGTAAATTCTTAATAAAGCTTTTATTCAAGCTTTTAGATGAAAAAGAGTCAAACCTCTTTGAACTTACAGCGTTGTTTGATATTAACTCATTCAGCAAACGTAAGAGCAAAAAAGAGTTTTGGCGTAAAGGATTAAAACAAGCTTACAAGAATAAAGGTTTAGTTGATTTCCTTTATTACCAATCAGAGGCGGACAAAGAGAAGGTGTGGCGGGGAAAATCTAATCCGGACATCGTAAGAGGGCAAAGATTAAGAACTCTTTATTTAATAAACGAAATGCGTAAAGCATACGAACAAGACGAACCTCAGGTAACAAAGGAGGGTGAAAATCGCAAAAAAGGTCTAATACAAAAACTTCAACAAGAATTTAACAAATTAACTAATCTATGACTAAGAAGATAATCACAGACGGTAAGGGTAATACAAAAATCCAGGTAACTGAAAATGATATGGTTAAAACCTATACCCCAAAGGAATACGAGGAATACCTTAAGAGTAAAGAGGAAGAAAAAACCGAAGTTGAGGAGATAGATTATTCTGAATTCACAGTCTCCGAGCTTAAAGATAAGTGCCGAGAAGAAGACTTAAAGGTTTCAGGAACAAAAACAGAACTGATTGAAAGACTTGCGGAGAAATAATATTTACATTATTAATTAAAGTACATTAACAAAGTGGGTGGCTTCGGGTGTTTAGATGAGTGACTACTGTCCACCCACGGTGGTCACTCCTCCAAGCATCCGAAGAGGATGCTATTTTTCGTAGGTTTTCGTCGAAACCTGCAGTTAACAAATAAATCGTTCGTAAATTATGTCTAAAAAAGACAAAGAGGACGTAAAAGAGAACTCGTCCAGCTCGTCTGAGTCAGATGAGAGTAAAGTCGAAACCCAAGAGGATGACAAGGACAAAAACTTCGCAAAGCTTAGGGAAAAAGTTGAAACCCTTGAAGAGGAAAATGAATCTCTTCGAGAACAAGTTGGTTCCAAGAGTGAGCGAAGTCTCGATGGTGAAGCTAACATCGATGAGGTTGAAAAAGTCGTCTTCAACCGAGATAAGAAGAAAGCTATTCGTAAGTTTAATAGCGATAAGGAGATTTCTGATGAAGAATGGAAATCCTTTCGTGATAAAGTTAAGCTTACTGGCGAAGAAGATGACGAATTAATCTATCAAAAGATGGAAGATGCTTACAACACACTACCTTCTGTTCGTGAACAACGAGAGAAAGAACTAATTGAAAAAGGTAAAAAAGAGGCTATGTCTCAATTTACCGATCAAGAAGTTGATATAGGTTCAGGAGGAGATGTAAGTGGAGAAACCTCTAAAAAAGTCAGACTAAATGCTAAAGAGAAGAGATTTGCAAAGTCTATGGGTGTGGACGAAGAAGATATTAGCGAAGCTGTTGAGGAATAATTTAAGCGGAAAAACTTAAAATGAGTAAAGCAGATATAGAGATAGTAAAAGGAAACGCTCCTGTAAGAGAGTTTCGTGTAGAAGACCGAAACTCCGCACCATCTAGCCCATCAGCTACTATTAAAGCAGGGGAACCTGTAAAGGTTGGTGGAACAGAGAACAACTACGTTATTCTTTGTGCTAACGGTGACCCAGAAATCGGCACAGACCGATTCGTCGGGATTGCACAGAGCGAGTCCACAGAAACTGCTTCTGCTGCCGGAACTGTCAACGTTTATGTTGCACAGCCAGGCGAAACTATTTTCCGTGCAAAGGCCAATACATCTACAAATATTGATACCGACGCAGAGTTGCGGGCAATCTTAAATGATTCTGTAACCTTTGATTACGACGGTACTGATTTCACTGTAGATGAAGACGAAGGCGATGACCCTGACGTACACGGTCTAGTAGTTGTTGATGGAGACATCGACAAAGGAACTCTAGACTTCACTGTAAAGCCAGGTGCTACCCTTCACGGCAATGAAATTTCTTAACAATAACCCAATATGAAAACAGGATTGACATCAGGTATGAATCCAAATGTGGTTAAGGCCGCTTTGGACAAAGTTTTCTACCAGAAGTTTAATCTTCCACCTGGACCAGAAGTTGCTACTCAGGACACCTCAGACGTGTTCATACAGGACAACACTGACAGGGCTGCGGTTATTATGGAGAATTTCAAAGGCGTTGGTCTTTGGGAGGAAACCGCAGAACAGGAAGAGTATAAAGGTGACACACCTCGCGTAAACGACAAAATCACCTTCTCAGTGTCTAAGTACACTAAAAAGGTCAACATTTCAGAAGAGTTCATGGAAGACGAACAATTTAGCGTTGTTCGCAACATGGTCAGAAATATGGGTAACAAAGGTAGAATTACCCAACAGCGTAATGCTATGGCAATCTTCAGGAATGCTGCCTCTTCTACTATCACTTCAGATGGAATAACTTTGCTTTCATCTAGCCACCAGAACTTACACGGTGATACTATTGATAACCTTATTGATAGTACATTTGACGAAAGTTCTCTTAACACCGCCATCACTGCTCTTATGGAGCAGAAAGATCAGGCAGGTGACGTGGTCGGACATGAAGCAAAGGTACTCCTTGTACCACCAGCTCTATACAAGACTGCCGTTGAGGTAACAGAATCAGAACTACGTTCTGGTACTGCCAACAATGACAAGAACGTATACAGCTCTAAGTATGGATTGAAAGTTTATCAGTCCCCTTACCTAGGTGCTGCAGCTGGCGGAAACGACAATGCTTGGTTCTTATTGTCAGGCGAACACTCAATTATGAGATGGGTTCGTGTGCCAATCGAAACTAAGATGCTTTCTGGTGATTACCAGGAAAATGGAGACTCCGTCTACAGAGGTCGATTCCGTGAAGTTTACGGTGCAATATCTTACGAAGGTATCGTAGGTTACCACCCGGACGCTTCATAAGATAACTAACGGTGGGGAGCTTCGGCTCCCTACCACTTAAACTAAAACACAACCATGAAAAAAATTCTTACAATCGTAATATCATTGGTTATCGGTTTAATTGCTGGTTATCTAATATTTAGCGGATCACCTTTAGGTGGAACCACTAATTTCGATATAGTTGATACATCTGGCGGTTATCAAGTCGATGGAACAGCTGTTATCGATGGAAGTGGAAATGTTGACGGAACAATTACCTCAGACTCAGGTACTTTTTCAAGTACTTTGACTGTAGGAGATGATTTAACCGTTAACAGCGATAAAGCCACTGTATCTGGTTCAGCAAGCACTACGCTTGTTGTAGGAGACAGTGCTACAGGCTGTATAATTGTAGGACACAGCGTAAGCGGAAACCCTGTTTACGTAACTGTGACAAGTAGTTCAATTACAGCTACTACTACAAAACCTTCAGTTTGTCAGTAAACAAATTCCCCGTCTTAGGGGGCGGGGATTTTAAACTAAATTAATTATGAAACAAAATATAACAATAATCTTATTACTAGTCTTAATAGTTCTGTTTGGAATTAGCTTAGAAGCTAAACCTTTAGGAGGTAATAACACTTTCTCAAGTGTTACTAACAGCACCTCTTCAGTAGGTATGACTTCTACAAAACTCCTTGATGCTAGTGCTGTAAGACGATATGCCAAGATTTGTAACCAAACAGGTTCTCAGGTATGGCTTTCTCTTTCAGACTCAGCTAGCTTAAACGCAGGAATACCAATCTATGCTTCTTCAACAAGCAACCACTGTTATCAAATTGACAGCGATAATCTATATGTCGGGTCGGTATACGGTATCGCAGACACTACATCAACTGTTTCTATAAGCTACAAGTAATATGTGGAAAGAGATAATGAAAGACCCTAAAACGCTTGTAGCTATAGGAACAACGGTTATAGCAGTAATAGCGGTTCAAGGTTTGGTCTCGATAGCAACAGACTCTTATACCCAGGTTCAGCAATCGATTAATACCCAAGTTGAGGTTCAAAGAAAGATGACAAAAGCTCTAGAAGCAAATACACAAGTTACAAGTCAATTCCAATCATTACTATTAAAGGCAGTTGACGATTCAGTCAGCTTAAATATAAAAAAATGATAAAACTATCAGATTTATTCAATGAAATAAATGACATTATCCGTAACTCAGCGACGGGAACTTTAGGTAACTCTAAAAGAACTCGTGCTGTAAACTGGGTGTTAAGAGATTTACAAAACCTTGCGGACTGGAAACCTCTTAGAACAGAGGTAGATTTTGAATACATAGGTGGAGTTCACGAATATTCTATTAAAGACTACATAGGGGCTACCACCTTAGATAAAGACGGGTCAACTACCGTCTCAGATTTTAAAAACCCTTATCAGTTAAGATTAAATGACGAAGGACACGATATTTTCAATTATTTTCAAGCAAAAGATGTAAGACGACACATCAACAATGATAAATATATAAACGAATATGCTATAGATGGAGACACGTTAATTGTCAACTATCCTCAATCTACAGCTAAACGAGTTCATAACTGCGATTCACTTACAGCCAACGGAACTTGGGAAGCAAAAGACGATGGTTCAAATCTTACTTTAGATGAGGTGGTTTACAAACAAGGTGATGGCTGTCTTAATCTAGATGTTTCAGCAGGAACTCAAATATCAGTTGAGAACGATGATTTTACAGCTCAAGATTTGGAAGGATTTAAAAACAACTCATACTGGTTAGTTTGGGTCTATCTTCCAACTATAAGCGACTTTTCTAACATTACCCTACAATGGGGCTCATCTTCAGCAAACTACTGGGAGAAAGCTGAACAGACCCCATTAAAAGGCGATTTACAGACAGGTTGGAACTTATTCGCTTTCAAATGGGAGGATTCAACAGAAACAGGAACCCCGGACGTTGAAAACATAGATTATCTCAAACTTTCAATAAATTACTCTTCTTCAACAACTGATACTGACTTTAGAATAGATGACATAAGAGTATCTAAAACTGAAACGATGACGCTCACTTATTTTGCTGAATCTATGGTTTATGACTCCGATGACAACAAAAAAACAACTTTCAATGATACAAACGTAAGTTTGGACGAGTATTTAGTAGACGACGATTTCTCCAACGTTATCGTAGAAGGAGCTTCTTACCGATTAAATAAAATTCAAGGTGGACAAAGAGAGTCTGATATGACAGATGCTAAAGATAATTACTTTACCTTAAGACAACAACTCATGAACGAGAAAGGTGTAAAAACCAGAAGACCGATAAGAAAGCTTAAATTTATGAGGTAATGGCAATACGAACTGATAACTGGAAAATATTAGATAAATTCAAAGGTTGGTATACTGCCTTAGATTCTGATGACTTACCTTATGGGAAATCACCTAACTTAAAGAATGTCCGCATAAACGGATCTAACTTTCAGGGAGCTAAAGGATATTCCTTAATAGGAACTCGAGATACTAACCAAGGAAGCATAACCTCCCAATACACCTATAACAGAAACGACGGCAAACAGCGTATGGTGCGGGTTCGTGATGACGGCTCAGAAGGGACCCTGGAATGGTATGACACCACAAACGAAGAATGGTATACCCTACTTACAGGTCTTACTACAGACAAAATAATGGATTTTACAGAGTTTAACTCTACCTCCAACAACCAGATGATATTTTGTAATGGGGTGGAAAATATGAGTGTCTGGACTGGGGCGACTACTAGACTTACATCAGCCGTTACAGCAGGGGATTCAACGATAAATGTAGAAGATACTTCTGATTTTCCAGCAACGGGAACAATAATCTATAACGGCACAGAGATTGCCTATACCGCTAAGACTGCTACAACCTTTACTGTGTCTTCAGCTCACGCCTCCGATGGAGCAGATGATGGAGTAGCCCAAGCAGCAGACGATTCAACTTATTCAAGTGTAACTAAAGGGAATATACTCTTAACTGCCAAAAACCGTCTATGGATAGCAGGACAGCCAAGCAACCCCACTAACCTTGATTATTCCGACGAGGGTGATGCACTAACATTCACGGGAGGTTCAAACAAAACGGACTCAGGTGTGGAAAAGGTGTTGAACATTGGTGGTAAAATAACAGGATTATCAGAAAAAGATGACAACATTGTGATATTAGGGGAGGACGGAGGAGTACTTTTCAACTTTACCTATCCAACATCAACAACAAAAGCTCCAGTTTACTCTCAAGTATTCTTTTCCCCGGGGCAAGGTTGTATATCACCACAATCAGTATTTAGAGTCAATGATGAGGTGTATTTTGCCAACAAAACAGGAATTCAGGCTTTATCTAACATAATTGGCACAGAAAAGGTAGGAAACCGCACTATTACAAGAGATGTGCTTCCAACTGTCAAGGATTATGTGTTTGACGAGGCGTCAACAGTTTACTTTAAAAAAGAAGATTTAGTTTTGATGGCTTGTAAGTCTGATAGCGACCAGTCAGCAAACGATATCGTTATAGGGTTGGAATTCTTTAATAACACCGACAATGTTCAAGAAGCGGGTATTTTAAAGTTTGATTGGCCTGTGTCGGATTGGAGTATATTAGACAATGAATTATATTTTGGGAACTCATTTTCAATGAATTCATTTAAAGGTTTTGACACTTTTCAAAACGATGGAGCCCCTCGCACGATTAGATACGTAACTCAAAGAATAAACTATAAAGATCCATTTCAAACAAAACAATCAAGTAAGATAGCTGTAAAAGGATATATAAAAGACGGAACAGAAATTGATGTAGAGGTATTATACAACGCAGGATTTTTAGGAACGGTAACAAAAACAATAGACTCAGATGGAGACTATGTATCTTCCAACCCATTAAACTACATCGGAGCATTCCAGATGGGGACAAATCCTATTGGAGCATCATTAGAAGAAGTTAGCGAACTCAAACAATTCTTAGTTTATCTTGATATCGGAGTTGATTATCGCTGGAATGATATACAAGTTTCCTTTGAGTCAGAAACAGATGGAGGGACATTTTTAATCTCTCACGTTGGCTTTGCTCCTGTCGAAGCAGGTCATTACGCACAAGATAGTCGTTTAATATAGTTGCGGAAAAACAAAATTTACATTATCAATAAAGTATGAATAAAGCATTTTCAACAATAACAACCCTCATAGTAGTCGGAAGCTTACTCTTAGGAGGTATCCTTGGGGGTTCAGTAGCTTATATAGAAGATTTAGAGCAAAAGGTGGACATTGTATCATCTCAAACAGAACAAGTCCGCTCATTAGGTTTTAGACCAACAAACTATGTCGGTAAACTTTTAACAAGACTTTCAGAAGGTGGAAGCGAATCAACCTTTGAAACCTCACCTACCACGGCAGGAGACGGCACAACCCTTACATCTGCTAAGTTAGGGGACTTCGCCGTGATTACAATTAACCCCGGGGCAGATAATATGGAGAAAATATCTGTATCAGCGGTAGCAACCACAACCGATAGCACTCTGGAGTGGACAGTGATAAACCGAGGGCTTTCATTTACAGAAAACGCACAAGTTACGGACAACATCAACACCCACGCTATCGGGGAGAAAATCATCATTTCAAACGATGACCATTATCTTACCGAGCAGTATGTAGACAAGGACTCATCTCAATACATTACTGGAGTAAAAACCTTTGATGCTGACAACTTACCAAGAGCCAGCTCTACACCAAACTATTCTGTTGGCGACACTTTAAGATTTGCCACTTACGAGCAACTTGCCTCAACAACCCTTGCGGGG
>CAZBVS010000014.1:0-16149 GCA_964495575.1 uncultured Candidatus Saccharibacteria bacterium | reverse complement strand
TACTTTAATTATAACTCTATTTTCAAAACTACTAAACTTAGTTATCCACATCATAGTATTTTTTCTCCCCAATCTCCTCCGGAAAATGACCTTGATCTTCTACATCTTCATCATGAGCATACTTATATCCCTTCCCATAACCCTCGTCTTTCATTAAATTAGTAACCGCGTTCCTCAGATGCATCGGCACCCCGAAAGATCCCTTTTTAGCATCCTCCTTGGCCTTCATCAAACCAGCGTAAGCGTCATTGGATTTCTTAGCTTCCGCAAGATAAACAGTCCCATGAGCCAAATTTATCTGAGCCTCCGGCAAACCAACAAAATCTACCGCCCGAGCCACCGCATCAGCTACTAACAAACCCTTAGGATCAGCCATCCCCACATCTTCACTAGCAAAGATAACCATTCTTCGGGCAATAAACTTAGGATCCTCTCCTGACTCAATCATTCTCGCTAACCAGTACAATGCCCCATCAGGATCAGAATCACGCATTGATTTTATATATGCTGAAATAAGATTGTAATGTTCCTCTCCTTTTTTATCATATCGAAGAGCATGTTCCTCCAATATCTCCTCCAAACTATCTTCTGTTATCTCACCCCCTGGCAAAGTCTTTGCCACAAACTCTAATGCGTTCAACCCTACCCTTGCATCTCCATCAGAAAAATTAGCCAACTTCATTAATGCTTCATCCGTCGCTTCTAAATCATAACCACCCAACCCTTTCTCCTCATCTCTCAAAGCTTTTTTAAATATCTTTTTCAAATCATCAACCGAGAGCCTCTCTAAAGTGTAAACCGTCGATCTCGAAAGAAGTGGTGATATAACTTCAAAAGAAGGGTTCTCGGTTGTCGCCCCTATCAAAACAACTGTTCCATCCTCAACATAAGGTAACAGCGCATCCTGTTGAGCCTTATTAAATCTATGAATCTCGTCAATGAAAAGAATGGTCTTCCTATCATGAAACTTTAACCTATTCTTCGCCTCCTCAATAGCCTCCCGAACATCATTGATACCAGTAACAACCGCAGAAAAGGGTTCAAACTTCGCCCCTGTCTTCTCCGCAATAATCCGAGCTAACGTAGTTTTTCCAGAACCAGGAGGCCCCCAAAAAATAACAGAGACTAAAGCGTCTCTGTCAATAGCTTTTCTAAGTGGTGAGCCTTCTCCTACTAAATCTTCCTGTCCAAAAAAATCATTAAAATCCTTAGGACGCATCCTTTCTGCTAAAGGAGCATTTTTAAACTTATTCTCCTCTGCTTGATTATCAAATAAATCCTTACTCATATATCTTTATTATCCCCCTAAACCCCAAACTCTTCAAACAGATTACTCATATCTCAAAGCCTCAATCGGACTCTTCTTAGCCGCTTCTTTGGCCGGATATATTCCAAACACTAAACCAACTAATACCGAGACACTAATTCCTATAAGTGCAGCAGGAACAGAGAACACAAATCCCCAATCCATAGCAAGTACCTGACTTAATCCAAGCGCCGCCACAAAAGAAAGCAACGCGCCTACAATAATTCCTATCACTCCTCCCACGCCAGTTAAAATCACAGACTCCAATAAAAACTGTTTTAAAATATCATCCTTGGTTGCCCCCAAAGCTTTCCTCAATCCTATCTCCCGAGTTCTTTCAGTAACTGACACAAGCATTATATTCATAATCCCTACTCCCCCAACCACAAGAGCTACTGCTGCTACCGAAACTAACAAGGCAGTTAAAATTCCTGTGATTGAACTCACCCTCTCCGCCGCATCAGCCTGAGTCTCCACCCTAAAATCATCCTTGGAAGGATCCTCAATATCATGCAACTCTCTTAAGGTAAGCGTAACCTCTCTCTCAATTCTTGGCACTAATTCCTCACTCTCAGCCTGAACAATGAGAGAATGGAAATGACTGATCCCAAAAAGATACTGCTGAGCTGTTGTATAAGGCACCATAATCATCTTATCTACATTAAAAAACGACATCTGACCTGTAGAAGACATAACCCCTACTATTCGAAACGGCCTTCCTTTTATCTTAATCTTCTTTCCTAAAGCATCAGAGAATCCAAAAAGTTCATCCTTCACATCTGAACCAATCACTGCCACACTAGACTTCCCCTTAACATCGGAATCACCAAAAAGAACCCCTTCCGTAGGATGAATATCTAAAACCTCAGCCAAACTATTCTCAGACCCAATTATGCTTGCGCGATAAGTCTCTCCACCATAACTTGCTGTCTCATTCTGCATTACCACAGGCACAACCCGTTCCACCCCCTGAACATTACTTGGGTTCTTTAAAGCTTCTAAATCTTTTTTTCCTACCGAATCGGAAAACAACTCTCCAAAATCAGACGGACCTGATGGTTCCCGGCCCGGCTCCACACTGATATTAGTAGCCCCAAAAGCTTGAACCTGATTCAGTATCATTGCCTCCGCTCCCTGTCCTACAGAAACTACTAAGATAATAGCCATAACTCCGATAACAATCCCTAAAATAGTCAAACCTGTCCTTGACTTATTTGCTTTCAAGCTGGTAAGAGCTGTTTTTAATGTATATTTAATATGCATAAATTATTTCTTAAAATCTTTTGATGTCCGTCTGTTCCTAACTTTACCATCAGAATCCACCTTACCATCTAAAATATGAATGATTCTTTCTGCATGTTCCGCCGTATATGACTCATGTGTAATCAATACAATCGTATGACCTTTATTATCATTCAAATCCTCTAAAATTTTCATCACTCCTTGACCTGATTTTGTATCCAGATTGCCGGTTGGTTCATCAGCAAATATAACCTCCGGTTC
This sequence comes from uncultured Candidatus Saccharibacteria bacterium, assembly GCA_964495575.1. Taxonomy (GTDB): domain Bacteria; phylum Patescibacteriota; class Minisyncoccia; order UBA6257; family GWB1-50-10; genus DATGCT01. The sequence continues at coordinate 13,340 of CAZBVS010000014.1, read as the reverse complement.
ATTCACCAAAGCTCTAGCAATAGCCACTCTCTGCTTCTCTCCTCCTGACAACTGAGAAGGGGTATGATCCAACCTATGAGAAAGCCCAACATCATCAATTGCCTGATAAGCCAGATCATCCCATCTTGACTCCGGGATATCAGAGTACACCAACGGTAGCACTACATTATCAAAAACACTCCTTCTGGATAATAAATTAAAAGCCTGAAAAACAAACCCCATTTTCTTATTCCTTACATTAGCAATCTCTTCTTCTGTAAAATCATCAAAGGTTTTTCCTTTGAAATAAAACTCCCCGTCAGTCTGACGATCCAAGAAACCTATTATATGAAGAAGAGTGGACTTCCCGGACCCCGAAGGACCCATCACTGCCACGAACTCTCCCTTATCTATATCAAAAGAAACCCCGCGAAGGGCTCTTGTTTCAGCACCATCACTTTTATATACCTTTGTTATGTTACGAGCTTTTAATAAAGACATTATTCCTCAATAAATACAATTACTCTATCACCTACACTAACTCCTTTCTTTACCTCTACGTTACCCAACGAACCCTTTAACCCAAGCTCAACCTCTTTTTTCTCCATCTCATCCTCCTGGTTCAAAACTCTTACATAATCCTTACCATCTTCTTTAATTACCGCTCTCTGAGGTACATACACCACGTTCTTCTCAACTCCAGTAATAATATCTACATTAGCTGTCATTCCTGATTTTATACGCTCGTCAGACTTTACAAACTCAAGAGTAGCTCCGTATGTAGAAACTCCCTCAATCTCTGTCTCAGAAGAATCAACTGAGATTAATTCTGCTTCAAATACCTCCTCCTCTCCATATGCATCAAGAGTTACCTCTGCCTCATTACCAACCTGAACTTTAGAAACATCAACCTCTGGGATATTAACCTCTATCTTGAAACCAGAATCGGAAACAACCGACACCACCTCTTTATAAGCATCTACAATCTCCCCGATCTCTCCATCAACCTTCGTCACCATCCCAGAAAAAGGAGCTCTTAAAATCCCTTTCTCAATCTGAGCCCTAATATTCTCTACATTAGCCTCCATCTTCTCAACCGTTGCTTCTTGAACAGACACCTTCTCCTCTGTTGCCCCTGATAACAACTGATCAAGCTCATTCTGCTTCCTTGATAAAGTAACGCTCTTCAAAGCAATGCTCTGCTCCAAAGAATTCAAGCTAGACAAAATAGTATTTACATTATCTCTTGCTGTACTTATCTTAGTTCTGTAAGAAGAAACCGAGCTGTCTGACAACTCACAACCCACTATCAAAGTATCATTAACCTCATTCAAAAAGTCAGTCACCAAAGAAAGATTCTCCTGAGCTTTATCTAAACCATCCAATAACTCAATATTTAAACTGTTATCATCAAGATCTTTTATCTCCTCCCGCCACTCTATTAAAAGATCTTCCATGTTATTTCTAGCAAAGTTCGCTTGATTCTCCTCTCCACTATCACAAGCATCATAATCTAGAACATAAGCACCGGTTGATTTCTGAAAAAGCTCAGTTGTTTTGGTCCTCACCGCATCATCAGCCTGAGCATAAGCATCTTCTATATATGTCACTACATCAGCATATTTATTAACAAGATCCTGTTCTGCTTCTTTAATCTCACTTCTTTTTACCTCGACTTCTTGAGAAGTCGGCCCTCTTTTTAACTCTTTTAACTTAGCTTCCTCCGCCTTCAAACTTGCCTTCGCTTCTTCAAGCTGAGCATATAGATCATTTGATTCCAATGAAATCAAAGGTTGACCTCTGTATACATCATCACCGGATTTCACGTTAACCCTGCTTACACGCCCGCTTTTCTCAAATGCTAAATCTACCCCTTCTATAGGTCTTACATCTCCTGTTACGCTCACCTCCTGCTTTATATCCCCTTTCTTAGCTTCGGTATAATCATATTTCCCGATTCCTTCTGAACCAGAAAAAACAAAGATTAAAACCACCACCAAAACTACCCCTCCAATCCAAAATATAGGCTTTTTTAAAAATTTCTTTAATTTATTCATATCCCCTATATAATAACTTTTTAAATAAAATATGCAAACCCCAATAAAAACCTAAAACCCTCTGCTAAAAGCAGAGGGCTTAAACGGTTAACAAAATTTTTACTCCATGTCAATACTAGTACTTCCTTCCGTAGGAGTAGCATCTTCTGTGCTTGTAGAGTTAGCATCTTCAGCACTACCCGAAAGATCACAAGTGTATGCACAAACCTGAGCACACATATCAGCATCAGGCGCACAAGTTGTTCCACATTCGTTAAACACTCCTTCTCTTGCTTCACAATCAGCCTCAAAAGGACCAAAGTCTAGCTCAGTATCTGTGGTATACACAATCTTGTTCTCATACTCTTCCTCAATAGGAAGATCGTCACCAGGGGTAGGCCCCTTATCTACCTGCTTACTTGGACCAATCAGATAATACAAACCAACTAATACAATTACGGCAAGTATTAAATAAAATAATTTCTTTCCCATAATTTTTATTAATTAATCAAACAATACGACCTTTCACCCTTCTCTAACATATACTAACCACTATTTAAAGAATAAACAACCTCATTATTCCACAACCGCATTTTTTACAAACTCCAAGAATAATGGGTGAGGATTCAAAGGATGAGACTTAAACTCCGGATGAAACTGACTAGCCACAAAAAATGGATGTTCTTTTTGAGATAATTCAGCAATCTCCATTAACTTCTCATCAGGTGAAAACCCTGAAAAAATCAAACCCTCTTCCTCAAAATCATCTATATACTTTGGATTTACCTCATAACGATGACGATGCCTCTCAGAAATCAACTCATGATCGTCATCTAAATCATACTCATCATTATCCATAAACCAATCCACACTTTCATAAGCCTCATACGCCGTTGTCCCCGGCTTCAAAACAGCTGGATACGCCCCCAACCGCATAGTAGCCCCATACCTTCCCTCTTTCATAACTTCATTCTGCTCCGGCATTAAATCAACCACCGGATAATCAGTATCTAGATTAATCTCCGTAGTATGAGCTCCCTCAAGACCACAAACATTACGAGCATACTCTACTAACATAAGCTGCATCCCGTAACATAAACCGAGAAAAGGAATCTTATTCTTCCGAGCATACTCTATCACATTTATTTTCCCTTCAATCCCCCTTGAACCAAACCCTCCCGGGACTATTACCCCATCACACTCCTTAATTCTCTCTAACTCTTTAACCTTTCCTTTTCCTTCAAAATCTTCCGAATGCAACCACTCTATCACCGGTTTCTTATTCTCTCGATATGCGGCGTGTTTAATAGCTTCTATCACCGAAACATAGGAATCGCTCAACACAAAGTCACCAGAAGCAAAATACTTCCCTACTATCCCAATAACTAGTTCCTCTTCTGCCTCATGATACTTTTTTGCAAACTCCTTCCACTCCGTTAAATCCTTATCTTTCTCCTTCATCCCAAACTTTTTCAAAATCTGATCTGTTAAACCATACTTCTCAAAATTAACCGGAATATCATATATACTCTCTACATCCGGCGCTGAAACAACATGTTCCTTCTCAATATTACAATGAAAGGAAATTTTTTCTTTTCTTTTCTCATCAATCTCTGTTCTTGCTCTTGCGATAATAAAATCAGGGTGTAAGCCTGTATAATTCATATCTCTCACGGCATGCTGAGTTGGTTTAGTCTTTAACTCTCCCCCTCCTTTAGTCTGAAAAGGAAGAAAACTCACCATCATAGTAATCACGTTATCCGGTTTATCCAACTTCAACATCCGAATAGCCTCAAGGAAAAGAACGTTCTGGTACTCGCCTAACGTCCCTCCAATCTCCGTAATCACAAAATCAGCCTCATCTTTTTCTCCTGCTTTTTTAATTTTAGAAATAATTGCCTTTGGTATATCCGGTACCACCCCTACACATTTTCCTTCGTACTCCAAATCTCTCTCTTTATTAATTACAGAAAGATAAACACTTCCTGTTGTCATATAATTTCCCTCATCAAAATCTCTTTCCAAAAACCTCTCATAATTCCCCATATCCATATCACACTCTGTTCCATCGTCCAAAACAAAAACCTCACCATGCTCGGTGGGGTTCATAGTTCCTGCATCAACATTCACATATGGATCAACCTTTATCGCTGAAACCGAAAATCCTCTCGACTTTAACAATCTCCCAATCGAAGAAGAAGCTATTCCTTTTCCGACTCCGGACATAACTCCTCCAACCACAAATATATATTTTGTATCTCTCATTTTTTAAAAAAATAATAAAATTTTATCCGACCCATTTGAAATAATTATATCACACAAAAAAATTCCTATAAATTAATAGCTTTTATTGTATAATTAAGATATAAAATAAAAATTAATATGAAAAGAAAAAACATAATCAGATTAGTCGAGTTTTTCGTAGTCGGCCTAATATTTGGTATTGTAGAAGATCTTATAGCCATAACTCTATCTACCGGAGCTAAAATAACAGGTAAAACCATCTTAATCGCTTTTCTGGTAGCTCTTCCATTCGCGGTATTCAGCGAATTAATAGTAGACCACCCCAACTTCAAGAAAAAAGTTCTCAAAAAATAACTTATTCTGAACACCTCTCTATTATAATAGGTGCCGTGTCTGATTCACGAGCCGTTAACCAGCCTGCCGCAAACCCTGACAAGGCAACAATTATTAAAACAATTATAACCAACCAAAATTTTTTATTTATCATAAATTAAGTTGACTTTTACTCTCTCATTGTATATCATTTTAACCGTTGTAAAATAAAAAAGCTAAAAACAAATGGCACACGTAAAACAAAAAGGAGGATATAAAGGAAGCTATGACTCGGAATCAAAACGCTTAGGCGTTAAGCTTTTTGGTGGCCAAAATGCCAAACCAGGCGATATAATCGTTAGACAAAGAGGTTCAAAATTCTATGCCGGGGAAAACGTAAAAAGAGGTAAGGATGACACCCTTTATGCCATCAAAGAAGGAGAGGTGACTTTTAGTAAAAAACGTAAAAAAACCTACGACGGCAAAAAAAGAAAAATAAACGTGGTTAGCGTAAAATAAACTTTTTTAAACAAAAAAAATAAAACCGCCTGATAATATCAGGCGGTTTTTTAATTCATTTAATTAAAGTCACTAATAACCTAGAAAACGCAGAACATAAGGCAACAAATAAGATAGAAAGCCACAAACAAAAACTCCCCAAAGCGTATCTACAACTGTTATCTTCAAACCCCAGTCAGCAAGTGTTGCATAGTTGGTAAAATCATAAACACCGTACACAATCAAACCATACAATCCTCCCAACAAAAAATTACTTAACCCGAAACCAGAAATCTTTGGCATCACAAAAAATATAATCCCTGCCGGTATTAAAACATAAACAAACAAAGCAACAAACCAGTTTTTCATCAAAACGCCCCCTTCATTTAAAGATCTAAACTGATTATTATAAAACCCCTTCATGATAACCCCTAACCAGATAAAATCTATCAATAAATATATCGGTAAAATTATTAAAAATATTTTTAAATAAAGACTCATAACTCAATTATAGCATAAAGCTCCATGTACCTTATAGACACATGGAGCTTTTATAAAAATTAATTCAAATAATGAATTACCGACTCCGGAACAACTTTCTTCAGGCCATTAAACTTCTTCTCGTTCAACAAGCGATTAATTAAATTCTCGTTTACCTGTAAATAATTAAGCGTAGGCCCAACAAAAAAAGTCCTCACCTCTGAATTATTAATCTTGTTATACAAGCTATCATTCACTAACTTATTCACAGACTCAGAAAGGTAGACATCTTCAATAATAACTGAGACATTTTCTTCCTCAACTAACCTTGGAATATTACAACAAATTTTAATCTCCTCTTCATAATCCAATCCTCTATTCTCTATTGCATCTTCTAACATGCTTACCCTTTCAATCTCTGTAAACCTTGATTCTCCATTATGAATTATAGCGATTAAAAAATTATCAAAAACATCCAAACAAAAAGAAATCGTTTCCAAATTAATTAAGTTTACCGGATCAAAGGTTCCCGGATAAATTGCGTTAACCATAACAAACCTCCTTATATTATTTTCAAAATTACCATTTAAAACATAAAAGATATTAAATTAAAAATCAACTAAAAACAGAGTACCCAAAGGTACTCTGTCTTAAAAGTCTCAAATAAAACCTACTCTTCTATTAACTCCAATATCCCCACAACTACTCCTTCGGAAAGATCATCGCTTACTGGATTACCCTGGATCTTTACTCTTTTCTCTTTAATCTCAAAAATAGAACCACAATCACCACTCTCTACCATTTTACAATCACTATCATCCTGAAAAACTAATTCTACATTAGCCCCAGGAGCTCCCGGTTTATCATACACAAGATGATAAACGCCTTCTTCCATCCCAGGATTGCCATAAACAATTACTCCCTCCTCTACAAAAGAGTAATCGGTCACTTCTTCATTAACCTGAGACTGTTCATTATTATCTACTTCATCACCTACCTGATCTCCGGTTATAACTAAATAAACCCCGACCGCAGCTACCAACAATATTAACAATATTACTAATTTATTATTCATAATAATTCTAATTATTTACTTAATCGACTATTTTTACATTACTTACCACCACATCATCAATTGGCCTGTCATCCTCATCCGTATCCACTTCCTCAATATTTCTTACAACATCCATTCCCTCTACCACTTCTCCAAAGACAGTATGCTTTTTATCAAGAAAATTATTATTACTCACGTTTATAAAAAACTGACTTCCGTTTGTATCCGGCCCTGAGTTAGCCATCGCTATAGTCCCTGACATATTATAATTCTTTTCATGAATTTCATCTTCAAATGTGTAACCTGGGCCACCTGTTCCCCATCTTTCCTTTAAATCATTATCCTTACTCAAAGGATCCCCTCCTTGAATCATAAAACCCTTAATAACCCTATGAAACTTAGTATTTTGATAAAAATCATCCTCCGCTAATTTCTTAAAATTAGCTACCGTTTTAGGAGCATACTCAGAAAACAACTCTAACTCAATATTACCAAAATTTGTTGAAATAACTGCTTTCATTTTTCCTTGGTTGTTAACCCCATCATCAATTTCTTTATAAAACAAAAAATAACTAACTACTAAAACAACTAATATTAAAATAAGTATTAATAAAGCTTTCTTCATACTTACATCATAGCATAAAAAACCAATCTATACCTCTAATAAGCTAATCCACCGGCCAATATAATGCGTGGCAACAATAACCAACACAGCTATAAGCAAATGCTCCCCTATTACACTCCAAGGGTTATCACCATTCCCCCGAGCTATATAATAACTAAATATTCCTAACAACAATAACCCCCAAATCATACTTACCACTACAGCTAAAGATAAATCTAAAAACAAAACAGGGATCACAAAACTCAACGCAAAAATAAGCTTGCTCAAAAAAGTAGAAACAGTAGCCATCCAAATACTTTTTGAGCTCTTACCTCCTTTTGACTCTTCAGAAACATGGATACCCAAAGAATCAGAAAGAGAGTCGGCTACAGCAATAGTAAGAATCCCTCCTATTACCACAATCTTTGAATGAGTCCCCGAACTTAACCCAACAATTAATCCTAAAGTGGTGATAATTCCTGAAGTTAAACCAAAACCTATCCCTGTTTTTATAGAATAACGCATTTTATTAAAATTATTCCTCCCAATCTTCTATTATTATCTGTCTCTCTTCTTCATCAATGATTAACTTAACTTTCTGCCTTTCCCTCCATCCCCAACGACGAATAACCTCAATTGGTAAAGTAATCCCATAACTAGAACCACCCGCTACCTTAGTAATCTTCCTTATATTCTCTTCTCCTTGTTTTCTTCTTGTTTTCATAAATACGTAGATATCTACTGAGGTATCTCAGTAGATAAATTATATCACAAACCTAAATCCTCAGATATTTTCTGCATAGATCTCAAAATAATTCCTACAAACTCTTCTAAGTCTAATCCTAACAAACTTTCACACTGTTTAATGTTTTCTCTATTAACACTACTGGCAAAATCTTTTTCCTTAAAACGATTTAAAACATTTTTTACCTTCAAATCACTTACTCTTTTTGAAGGTAAAACAAGCGTCGCCGCCACAATCAATCCTGTCAAAGAATCAGCACAATACAAAGATTTAGCCATCAAGGTTTCAGGCTCTACTCCATGAGCTCCATTATGAGACAAAACCGCATCACAAATCTCTTCTTCAAAACCCCACTCTCTCAACATTTCACTACCCACCTTAGAATGAGTCTCCAAATCACCCTTAGTCTTTTCATAATCAATATCATGTAATAAACCACAGATTCCCCATTTATCAACATCTTCATCAAAATAATCAGCAAGCTCTTTCATCGCTGCTTCTACAGCCAAGCTATGTTTAACCAAATTATCCTTATTAAGATTATCTTTTAATAAATTTAATGCTTTGTTCCTTTCCATGCTTTTATTATAACAAAAGAACCCCGCAAGGGGGTTCTAGTTTTATTCCTTGCTCCGGGGGCCGGGTTCGAACCGGCGGCATGATCCTTACATGTAATCCTTTTGTTACCAAAAGGCATGGACTATCTCATCACCATATTCTCCAAAACTTAGGTGCCAGGCGCTATAAGTCTCTGCACCTTCCTCAACTTAAAAATTAAGGCTTGGCTCAGGATTACCCCATAAGGGCTTCCCTGAATTCACCTGGTTTGCAACTACGGTTTCCCATAGAAGCTGCCTAAACGACAGGGACCCGTTCTACCACTGAACTACCCCGGATTGCTTTTCAATTCTATCAATTTAAAAAAATTTTACAACCCCCTTATAAAAATATGGAGGGATTTTCCAATCCCTCCATACCTTTTATCTAAACCTCATTTACTCAATATCCACCCTCTTCACAAAAGCTAATCTTTTGGAATAAAATAGATAACCAAGTGCTAACACTATAATTGCAAACAATACAATCAAAAGTGTACTCAAATCACAACCTCCTCCTAACAAACCAAGACTTAGTATAGCAAACAAAGATACTGGTTTCTTAACTAAGACTGAGGCTGTATCTGACTCAGAATCTTTATTATTAAACACCATCGCAGAGTTAACTAAGTTAGTAGTCTTATTCTCAAAACTTTCTTTTGATTTTAGCTTCACAGAAAAGACCAGCTCTCTTGTTTTCCCTGAAGCTAAGTCACCTACACCAACTTCATTTTCAGAAATATTCCTTACATCAGACCTTCCATCTACCTTAAGATCATTCTGAAAGATAAACTCTATCGGAAGATTATCCTTCACGCTAATATCTCTTACCACCTCACTGCTATCAGAAGTAATCTCAATTTTAAACTCCAAAACATCAGAAGGATGCGCTTCCACCTGATCCTTGCTCCACTTATCATCTCCTCGAGAAACATTTCTTACCCACTTCTCTACCTTAATTAACTCCTGGTCTTCTTTCACATCAATCAATGACTGAACGCCGGTATATCCAGTATTCTTAACCAAAACAACCATACTATCCGAGCTAATCAACCCATCATTATCTGTGGCAGAAAACACACAGGTATCATAAATATTTTTTGTCACGCTTGGTGCCTTATATGTTGGATTCTTAGAATTACCATTTACTAAGGTTCCTCTTAAACAACCCCAGGAATTAATAGCAATCCGACCATCAGAATCATAAGCAGAACCATTTAAAGTAACGCTTTCATTCTCAAAAACCTCCTTATCAAGACCTGCATCTACTACCGGCCCTGATTTATAATCTTCATCTTTTGTCTTAAAGAATCTGTTTCCTCCATAATGAACGCCTTTATCATTCTCAATAACTGCTCTGAAATTATAAATTCCATCTCGTACAAGATTCTTTAACTCAACACTAAACTCTCCTGTCTCACTTTTTGTCATCTTCTGGGTAACATTTCCATAGTCATCAGTTCTCCCCCATTCAAACCATACCTCAGCATTATCACCACCACCCAAATCCTTAACCTGGCCGTTTAACACAGCCTTGCTGTTAGTAACCTTGGTGGCTTCTTTTGTATCTACCCTTGCTTTGGTAACGCTATCCTTAACAAAGATAATCATGGAATCAGAGTCAATATTATTATCCTCATCCTCTACTGTAACACTACAATGATATGTCTGATCTTCACTAACTGATGGGGCATAAAAAACAGGTTTCAAAACATGACTATTAGATAAGCTACCACCATCACAACTCCAATCGTAAGTAAGTCTATCTCCTTCCGGGTCATAAGAGTTAGCTTCTATGACTTTACTTTCATTCTCTACAATATTTAAAATCGACCCCGCATCAATATTTGGCGGATTATTAATCTTTTCTCCACTGGGGTAATAACTTCGGTAATAATAAGTTGTGGAACCACCTTCATTATCACCAGACTCAGTTCTAAACTCTCTATCCACTCCAAATTTAACTCCCTTAAAGTTTTCCGCTACAGCTCTGAAATGATAAGAGGTATCTTCTGAAAGATTAGATAAATCCCATTCAAAAGAACCAGGGTTAGATAAACCAACCTTAGAAGTAGTCTTTCCATATGAATCAGTAGTGCCATACTCAAACCAAACATCCACCTCATTATCTCCTCCAAAATCTCTAACCTCTCCGTTTAATCTTACTGAGGTTTTATCAACGTTGCTTGCTACATCGGTAACTACCACTAACTCAGGAATCACCCTGTTCTTCACCAGCACATTAACAGAATCAGAGTCACTCAAACTCCCGTCACTTACAGTCAAAGTACAAATATGTGTAGTATCTGCTGATACTGCCGGGGCATCAAAAACCGGGCTCAAAGTATCAGAATCAGACAAACTACCTCCGTTACAACTCCAACTGTATGTTAAATTAGATGAATCAGGATCACTTGCTGAACCACTCAAGCTAATCTGATTATCCTCATATACTTCTACATCACTCCCTGCATCTGCTGTTGGAGCAGTATTAGGAGCTCCGCTGTCTTTAACTAATATATTTACATTATCAGAGTCAGAAGACTCATTATCACGCACTCTAAAAGTACAGATAACATTAGTATCTGTATTTACAGATGGTGCGTTAAAGGTTGTATCTAAACTATGTGAATCTGATACTGAACCATTATTACAGCTCCAACTATATCTCAACTGATCCCCATCTACATCATTTACAGATGCAGACAAAGAAACAGTCCCTCCTTCATCTACCTCAGTATCACCAGTAATACTGGTAATCTCAGGAGGATTATTCGCTGTCCCTTCTTTTACTAAAACATTAACTCCGTCCCGATCTATAGAATCTCCATCACTTACAGTTAACGTACAAATATATGTAGTATCTACAGACACTGACGGCGCATTAAATGTTGGGGTCAAAGTGTCAGATTCGGACAAACTACCCCCATTACAACTCCAGCTGTATGTTAAACCGGATGAATCAGGATCACTTGCTGAACCATCCAATATTACTTGATCATTTTCATACACTTCTTTATCCGGGCCAGCCTCCGCTGTTGGAGAGGTTCCAGCCGCAAGAACATCGGTTGAGATAAACATTAAACCGATAACAAAAACAATCGCTATAAATAGTATTTTATTTGTTTTAAACATATTTTTTATTTAAATTTAGTGTTATTTATAAAATAGACGAACATATAACACTAAATATATTATACAGAAAAATAAACATTTGTCAAATAAAAAAGCCCCTTATCTCTAAGGGGCTAAAGGTGAATAAATTTAATAATTTACCCACTCAATAATAAATCTTTTAATAACAACCTCGTCATAGAGTAAAGAACCCTGAACAAAGTCTGGATGATTCCCTGCAATCTGTCCATAATGGTACAGATCAATAAGGTTATCACCCTTCTCCATCCAAAACTCTCCACAATTTCTGGTTGACTTTCCATCAATATCTCTATCATCAATCAAAATTCTGTACATATCCAATAAGTTTGGATCCGTTGGTGTCTCTGTTTCCATTCCATGAGCAACCTGAATAAAGAAGCTTTCGTTATTTTCTGAGGTATCATATTCCACCTCCGCATACAATCGATAATATGCAGAAGTATCAATATTTGCCTCAACAGCACCGTAATAAACCATTGAGCCTGATTTATTAGCAACTGACACATCAGTATCAAAAACAAGGTCCTCCGGAACAATTTCAATCACAACCGAGTCTTTCACTGACCCAGACTCATTATACGCATAGCCTCTAATCAACTTCTGTCCAATCTTATCAAATGAAAGATTAATACTTCCATTTAAACCAGGATTAGAAACTACATTTATCGAAACAGAGTCAGCTTCATCAGAATTCCAATACAATCTAAACGAACTTCCCCGCTTAACCTCCGAATTATTAACTCCTAACTCAAAGGTGGGTAAACCAGGACTGCTCTCAATTACAACCACCGTATCAGACTTAACCAAAGAATCGTCTCCTCTTATCGCTGTGCAGACAATTATCTCTTCACCCGTTTCTGCAAATGAAATTGTGGTTTTCCCGGAAGCAGATTTATCTTTAATTCCGTGGTTGAAACTTACGTAATCTGCATTAGATTTCCAAACCAATGAAGCATAATCATCTATCTCCACCGTGTCTTCTAAAATATCAAAATCTAAAAACAAATCCGATACACTACCAGAAACAATCTGAATTGTATCTTGATGAACTAAAGAAAGATCATTCTTTTCAACCAAGAAGGTTACCACCTTATTACCAGGATTACTAAAACTCAAAACCGCTTTTCCTTTGTTACTGACATCTCCTATCTGAGGTGATATATGAACTGAAGAACCTTCTGTGGCTTCCCAGCTTATCCCTATATCACTATCAACAGTATCTTTTTCAGGAACATTAGTTCTAATCCACAAAGAATCAGAGTCCAGTTTTTCTAAATCAACATTGAAAATTTTCGATGTAGAATCTGACACCTGGAAACCTTCCTCAAAAGAAGTGTAGCCTGGCTTAGAAACTAATAAATTGTAGATTCCTTTTTCAAGAACTGTATAAAGTTCTTTTGCAAGGGTATCTACTACCAAGCTTTTTGTCTTAACCTTCTTGATCTGAATATTAGCCTTAACGTTCAAGCTAACATACACTTCTCCAAAATCTGGTTTAATAGTTGTGTCCTTAACAGCTTCCAAAACTACCGGAAAATCCAGACTATCATCTTCTTCATCAACACAAAAATTAGTCTGGTAAGAAAGATAACCTTTCTTGCTAACTTTCAAGGAATGTTCTCCTGGATCAAGCTCT
>CAZBVS010000013.1:0-17773 GCA_964495575.1 uncultured Candidatus Saccharibacteria bacterium | reverse complement strand
GAGTTACGGCTACAGCAAGGATAGATAGGATGGCTATTACTACCAACAGTTCTATTAGAGTGAAGGCTTTTTCGGGAGAGTTATTCATATATGTATGTATTATATCAAAGGCACTATTCACAAAGAAGGGGTTTTTGTTTTACACTAAAGATAAGATGCCTGAGTTACCAGATATAGAAAATTTTGTTCAATACTTTAAATACACAAGCCTTCATAAAAAAGTGGAGGCGGTTAAGTGTCGTGATGAAAACTTAATCAAAAACACAACCAGTAGTGGGTTAGGTAGAGCGTTAAAAGGAAAACGGTTTACCAACGCTTATCGAAGAGGAAAGTTTTTAATAACGGAGATAAAGGATTCGGAATACAAGTTAGTATTTCACTTTGGAATGACAGGATACTTCAGGTACGGTAAGCCAGAAAATGCAGACCCGGATGAAAATAAACATGCTTACCTTATCATCTCCTTAAAAAATGGGTACGAGCTGAGGTGGATAAACGTTAGAAAGTTAGGTGAGATATATTTAGTAAAAGATATAAAAGAGGTTCCGCTCATTAAAGAAATGGGGCCGGAACCTTTAAAAATATCTAAGAAGGAGTTCTTTGAACTTTTAAAAAACCACGAAATTAAAAATGTAAAGTCTTTCTTAATGGACCAAAAGGATATTGCCGGAATCGGAAATGAGTACTCAGATGAAATTCTTTTTAGAGCTCATATAGATCCTCACCGAAAAATAGAAAGTCTTTCAAAAAAGGAAAGAAAGAAGTTGTACAACATAACTCAGGACACGTTAAAAAGAGCTATAGACGCTGGGCCTCCTTACGGGAAAATGAACGGTTCATGGTTAGTAGCTCACAGAAAGGATATGGTGTGTCCTAAAAATAAAAAGCATAAACTAGTAAAAGAAAAGATAGCAGGGAGATCTGCTATCTTCTGTCCCGAACACCAGAACTAATTATACAGAGGCTAACTCAGACTCTTTTTTATCTGATTTGTTCTTAACCACAAAGGTTAGGATGCTAGTAATAATAATGCTGAACAAAACTACCGGATAACTTATGCTGTTTAAGAATGAACTGCCAATAAGGGTAAGGAGAGCAGCTTCGGTAAGACCTTTAGGGATCATTATTCTAGCAATTTGTTTATCAAACCAAGGTAGAGCCTTACCAAACACAATCTTAACTACCCCCAGCCTTAGAGCAAACAAGATTACGGTGATTGCCCCACCCCATATTATGTAACTGGTATTAGTAAGATCCAGGGTAAGACCAATAAAGACAAAGAAATAAGTTTTTAAAAGAAACACCAAAGAGGAAAGAAGAGTATCCTCTCTTTTGGTAAAGTGAAAATCAGCTATTTTTTCAAAAATTCTGAACCTTCCTTGGTTTAACTTTGGAAGATTCCCCAGAGTTATTCCTGAGATAAAAGCGGTGATTGCTCCGTTTGCTCCTAATAACTCAGCTAAACCAAAAACAGTAAGAATAAAGGCCGGAGTGGTAAAGCTACTGTGTTTTAAGTCTCGGAACAAATTTAAAACCTTAGACCACATAAAGGCGGCTAAAATCCCAAGAATCAACGAGCTTAAGAAAACAACTCCAAGTTCTTTAGCAAGACTTAAAAACGAGGTTAATTTTAAACTCTGGGCTTCTAATAATCCGAACACAAGAACAATGTTTACAACATTGTTTAGTGTAGACTCTAACCCAAGCATAGCTTTAGTGCTCTCCTTTATTCTCAACTTATTCACCAAAGGAACAATAATTGTGGCTGAGGTACCGCTTAAGATAACCCCGATTACAACACTAGTAATAAGGGGAATATCAAAAAATAACTGAGTACTAAAAATCACCAAAGCTACTGAACCAATTAAGTTAAGAAATATTAAGCTTAAAGACTTTGGAAAAGATTTAAGAACAGAACCAATCTTCATTCTAAGACCACCTTCAAAAAGAATAACGCTCAAGGTGATGGTAGCAAAAAGTTTTCCAAAAGAACCAAAAACAGTAGGATCAACCAAGCCTGTTAACGGCCCTAATACTAACCCAATTAGAAATAAGGGAAGAACATCAGGAATACCTGTTTTTTCAAACAGGACGGCAAAGAAATGAGCAGCGAATACTAATATCCCTATTAATAATATGGTAACTGCCATATTAGAGTATTAGGACTTAAGATACTTCCTTATCGCAATAATACTGGAGATAATTCCAAGAGCTGCTCCGATTAAGACTTGGTACAAGAAGAAGGTAATAAAGTGAGAGGAGAAATATTCACTCAGACTAAATCCAGGAATAAAGTGGTTTAAACCAGGTGAGATAACGTTAACAACAGGAATGAATATAGCAATACTTATAACCGCAGCTATAAATCCGTATATGAAACCTTCTATTATATAAGGCCCACGAATAAACTTATTGTCTGCCCCGACAACTCTCATTATCGCTATCTGCTCTTTGTTAGAGAAAATGGCTAAACTAACCGTGTTAAAGGTAACCATGACAGCAAGAAACGCAAGGAACAGGGTCAGAGCTAAAACAACTATATTCAATCCGTTAACCAAGGTTTCTAATCTTTTAATAACCAGTTCATTTTGAGCGTAGGTTACTTTCTCTACCATGCCTGATAATGAGTCGGATTCTAAGTAAGAAGCGATCTCATCATACTGGGAGAGATCCTGAGCCTTTATATTCAAAGAGGCCAGAAGGGGGTTAGTATCTAACTCACCTAATGTTTGGGTAATAACCTCATCATCAGAGTGGCGTTCTTTGAACTCTGCTAAAGCTTCGTCCCGAGAAACGTAATCTACTGAGTCTACCTCATCAAAGTTTTCAAGAATTCTTTTAATGTTTAAAACATCATCTTCCGCAACGTTGCTTTTGAAATAAACGCTGATATCAACTTTATTCTTAACGGTATTTACAGCTTGATCGGAAACAATGTTGAAAACCATTAAACCAACAAAAACAAGAAGCGTAAGAATCATAATGCTTATTGTAGAAGCAGAAAGCCACTTGTTTCTAAATATGTTTTGAAATCCGTATTTTATTATTCGCCAAAGATTAATCATGATTATTTTTATACATTAAATTTACCGTGAGCTTCATCAGAGGTCATTTTACCATCTTTAAGGGTGATAACTCGAGAACCAAGAGAGTCTACAATCTCTTTGTCATGAGTAGCTAAAAGAATGGTGCTTCCCAACTCGTTTATTTTAGTAAGGAGTTTAATAACCTCCCATTTGTTTTTAGGGTCAAGGTTACCGGTTGGCTCATCAGCAATAATAACTTCCGGGCGGTTAATCATAGCTCGGGCAATCCCTACTCGCTGACGTTCTCCACCGGATAACTCAGCTGGGAACTTAGACATGTTCTCTTTCAAGCCTACTAAATCAAGAACTTGAGGAACAAGCTCGTTAATTTCTTTTTGGGTATACCCTTCAACCTCTAAAACAAACGCTACGTTCTCAAAAGCATTTTTCTTTTTGAGAAGCTTGAAATCTTGAAAAACGACGCCGATATGACGTCGAAACTCAGGGAGTTCGGAAGGGGTTAGTTTGTTTACCTCATACGAACCAAAAAAGACTCTTCCTTTGGAAGGTTTCTCTTCTCCAGTTAAAAGCTTAATTATTGTGGACTTACCAGCACCTGAACGACCGACGATTGAGACAAGTTCATTAGGTTGAATCTTGAAGTTTATATCATCAAGGGCAGCAGTCTTTCTTCCGTTTTGCTGATAATACTTGTGAACGTTTTTGAAAACTATCATTTTTGCTGTTATTTATTGTTTTTTTACTTCCTTATGATTATATATATTAATTTAACAAAAATCTAACCGATTAAGAAGCATTGAATAATAAATCAAGGTTTCCGTCAAGGACTTCTTCTGGTTGAGAGATTTTTAAATCTCTCTTTTTGTCCCGAACTTGTTTGTATGGATGAAGAACGTATGATCTGATTTCATGCCCCCAGTCAGGGGTAACCTTGGTTTTTAACTTGGAGATGTCCTCTTCTCTTTTTTCTTCCATAAGTTTAACAAGTTTTGATTTAAGAAGTTTCATAGCCCGGGCCCTATTTCTGGCCTGGGATCTTTCTGCTTGAGAGGAAGCACTAACACCGGTAGGTTTATGCACAACTCTCACCGCCGTTTCTACTTTATTAACGTTTTGTCCTCCGGGGCCGGAGGATTTAAAGAAATCTAATTTCAGATCGTTTTCAGGAATTTTTATCTCGGAAGCTTTTACCTCATGAAGTTCAGGGAGAACTTCGACTAAAGCAAAGGAGGTGTGGCGGTTATCTTTAGAGTCATAAGGAGAGATTCTGATTAGTCGGTGAACTCCGTTCTCATCTTCTAACTTTTTATATATGTTCTTCCCTTTAATCTCAATAGTGTCTTCGTCAATAACGGTAGTTTTCCAGTTCTTTTTCTTAGCGTACTTAAGGTACATTTTAAGGAGCATGATAGCAAAATCCTTAGCATCCTTTCCTCCTGCTCCGGGGAAGGCAGAAATGTAGACGATGTTTGGGTTGTAATGTTGTTTTTCCATTGTGGTATATAAAAATTGAGCCGGAGGGGAGGATCGAACTCCCGGCCTATCCCTTACGAGGGGATCGCTCTGCCACTGAAGCTACTCCGGCTAACTCCTCTACATTATAGAGGAGTTAAGTAAATTTCAATATTCTTAGTTCTGAGATTTTTGTGCGGAACCTCCACCAGGGGTGGTAGTTGGACGGCCTGGTTTATTAGGGCCTCCAGGAACACCAGGAGAGGCTGGTTTAGGTTTCTTTGGTTTAGGTTTTGGTTGAGGACCTGGTTTCGGAGATGGTCGGTTTGGCTTTTGTGGTTTAGGGGTTTTTGGTCGGGGTGGTCTTTGTGGTTTCTGAGGAGTTTTAGGGTTGCTGGTACCCGGTGTGTTTGGCTGAGGTCTTTTCGGTTGAGGGTTCTGAGGAGTCTTCGGTCGGGTTGGGGTCTGTGGTTTGGTAGGAGTTCTTGGTACTTGCTGAGTGGTTTGTTTGTTCATGTTTTTCTGAGGTTTTTGATTTTGCTGTGATTTATTCATGTTTTTCTTTCTTTGTTTAGTTTGAGGTTTGTTCATATTTTGTTTTCTTTGTTTAGTTTGAGGTTTGTTTGGTTGAGGAGGACGAGAAGCACCCATGCCTTTGTTAGAAACAGAAACCTCTCCTGCTTTTCTTAGAGGAACGCCGCAGTTAGGGCATTTGCCTGATTCATTTGATTTATGCCCACAGTTAGGGCAAGTATATGTAACTACTTTTGTTGTTTCTGAGTTATCTTGAGAAGATTTTTTATCTCCGCCAAATATTTTATTGATAAATCCCATGTTTATTTTTTGGTTTGTTTAAGGACCTTTGCTTTATTATTTTAACATATTTAAGGTTGGGTCAAATAAAAAACCCGCAGTTTAGAACTGCGGGTTAAGTTCTTATTTTTTAGGGGGTGAAAAGTTCCAAAGAGCAAAAACTATCACTAACGCTCCGACAAAAATACTGTTCCAGGTGACAAGGTTTAGATCGTTAAACCCGAAAAACCATGGAGATAGTATGGACCAGACACCTAACCCTAAGATTACCCAGTTATTCCACTTCATGTTATTGGTTTAAGATTTGATCAATTACTTCAGCAAGCTGCTCATATGGAAGGGCTCCAGGAAGAGTACCTAGTACTTCATCCTCTTTCATTACAAGAACATAAGGAGTACCGGTGCCTCCACTTTGTTTAGCATCCTGGTACTGAGCCTCAATTTTTTCTGCAAATTTATTACTTTCTAAACATTTATTAAACTCATCGGCATCCAGTCCAACATACTCAGCTATCTCAGGAAGTTTATTAAGATCAAGCCCGTTGTTAGAAGGGGTTATTTCATAGAGACGGTCGAGGTAACCCCAGAAGATGTCAGAGTCTCCCAGATCATACGCACATTCAGTAGCGGTAATCTCTTTTCTAGCTTTACTGTGAAGATTATCTAATGGAAAGTGGCGGTAGACCCAGGCAACTTGATCACCGTAGTCCTGAATTACTTTCTTCATATCTAGATGAAACTTAGAACAGTATGGACACTCGGGATCAGAGTACTCAACTATCTTTACAGGAGCATCAACTCCGGCTCCTCGGATATGATCCGCTTCGGTGATAGGTTCAATACCTTGAGAAGATACTTGTTCTTGTTGGTCAGGCTGGGTGTTAGTATCCGCCTTCTTGCCGGTGCTGTATATTACAGATCCGGAGATAAGGAGGGCGGCGATTAAAATACTGGCTGGTAAGAAATATCCTTTATTGTTCATTTTTTTGAAATTATTAGTTTAAAAACGACGGCTTTATACAAACTATACACTAAGCTAAAATACAGAGCAAACCTTAAAAAGACTGGAAGATAATCGTATTTTGATTTAACCTGATAATATAGCTTGAAAAGAAAATTATGTCTAAGTTAAAAAAGTTATTCATATTTATAGGGGATGTAATAATCTTGTATGCATCCTTGGCATTAGCCCTGTTTATTAGATATCAGGGTAATGAATTTGTAGATCGTTTTAAGGCTCACTTCTGGCCTTTTACAATAATATTCATTGTCTGGATACTAGTGCTTTATCTGTTTAACTTGTACAGATACAAGTTTGGAGTTAAAGAAGAAATTTTGAAGGATGTGTTTCTAGCAACGTTGGTATCCGGATTTTTGTCAGTAACCGCCTTTTATCTTTTCCCTGGGTTTTTTGAGTTGACCCCAAAAACAAACTTAGCTCTTTTTGCTTTGATATTTTTGGTATTGAAGTATGGGTGGCAGAGGTTGATTTTGTGCAATATTTTTCCGTCCGGGGCAGAAAAGGTTCTGATATTAGGTGACTCCCCTCTTATCCAAGAGGTGGTGGATAACGTGGAGGATAAGCCACAGATCGGGTATAAGGTGTCGAGGTGGTTTAGAAACATAGAGGAGGTTGATTTTGAAGACCTGCCTGAGATAGTAAGAGAGGAAGATATTCATACAATAGTTATTAAAAATGGGTTAGAGGAAAGAAAAAAGATTACAAGGTTAATCTATGATCTTTTATTACACGAGGTTAATGTAATAAACTTCTGGAGTTTTTATGAAATGGTGTTTGAAAAAGTACCTCTGGAAGAGTTAGAAGAAGGTTGGTTTATCGAGAACATTACCACTCACCGCCCTTTCTATGAAAAAACAAAAAGATTTATAGATGTTCTGTTCTCTGTTATTTCAATAGTTATATTCTCTCCGTTCTTTGTGTTATCCGGCTTATTGATTAAGTTAACCTCTAAAGGAAAGATGATTTATAAAAGTAAGCGAATGGGAGAGGATAACAAGCCTTTTGTGTTATATAAGTTTAGAACTATGTATGATGGCCAGGACGGACCGCTATGGACCAAGAAAAATGATTCAAGAATAACTCCGGTAGGTAAGCTATTGAGAAAAACTCACCTTGATGAGCTCCCTCAGCTTATAAACATACTGAAGGGGGATATATCGGTAATCGGGCCAAGACCGGAAAGAGTGGAGTTAGCCGAGAGATTTAATAATCTTCCTTACTATGATATTAGGCATATAATCAAGCCAGGTTTAACAGGCTGGGCTCAGATTAATTACCAACCCAGTGCTTCTATGGAAGAAGCTATGGAAAAACTGGCTTTTGATGTTTATTATATTAAAAACAGATCGGTAGTCTTGGATTTGACGATAATAATAAGAACAATCCGCTACTTCTTTACGACAAACCGGAAATAAAATGAAAATTATATCAAAAATAAAAAACTTTCTATTTAATAACCATTCTGTCCGTCAGACAGTAGCCAAGAATACTTTTTGGATGGCGGCCGGCCAGATAGGTAGCCGTCTTTTTAGGGCTTTAATAGTTATTTATGCTGCCAGAATATTAGGGGCAGCAAGTTACGGGGTTTTTTCATATGTTGTAGGATTGGCCGGATTCTTTACCGTCTTAACTGATCTAGGAGTAAAAAGTACTCTAACAAGAGAGGTCAGTCAGAAACCGGAGGAGGCAGACAGTTATTTTGCCACCGCCTTTTGGATAAAGACGGGGCTTTTGATAATGACGGCCTTGTTAATAATATTTGTGGCCCCTCTTTTTTCAAGAGTAGAGGCAGCAAAGGCACTGATTCCTTTTGTAGCTTTGTTAACTACCTTTGATGCGTTAAGAGAGTTTTCTTCAGCTTATTTCCGAGGGAAAGAAAAGATGGAATTAGATGCCCTACTGATTATTGTAGCTAATGTTTCCATTACTATATTCGGGTTTGTGATCTTAACAATCTTTCCAACCGCAAAGGCGTTGACGATAACATATATTCTTTCGGCTGGAACCGGAGCCCTGCTGGGAATATATATATTAAAGGATAAGTTTGTAAAGATTTTTAAATACTTTAAGAAAAAACTTGTAAAACCTATCTTAAAAGCTTCTTTACCTATTGCTTTCTTGGGAATATTAGGTGTCTTTATGTTAAATATTGATATTGTAATGTTAGGTTTTTATGAAGGAGCCAAAGAGATTGGGTTTTATTCCGCCAGCCAGAAGATAGTGAATCTGTTGTATGTAATTCCTTCTATTTTAGCAATCAGCACCTTCCCTACAATCTCTAAATTTATAAGCAAAAAGAACAAGAAGAAGACAAGAGAGTTGTTTGAAAGATCGTTAACCACTTCTCTGTTAGTGGCGTTTCCTCTAGCAGCCGGGGGAGCAATTGTTGGGGATCAGCTGATTACATTCATTTATGGAGCGGAGTATATTCCGGCCGCTTCCGCGTTCTTCTTCTTAATACTTACTCCTTTGCTCGTGTTCCCCGGCATGTTTATCGGAAACTATATCTTCGCTCATGATAAACAGAAAAAGATTGCGCCGATGGTAATAGCGGGAGCGGTGGTAAACGTTGGTTTAAACGCATTACTTATCCCCCTCTGGGGGATTGTGGGGTGTGCGTTAGCGACGATAGGGGCTCAGATTGTGTACAACGGAGCAATTCTATGGCTGGCGAAGAAGATAGATAAGTTTGAGGTTTTAAAGTATCTACCTAATGTGTTGATCGGAACCTTAGCTATGGGAGTAGTAATTCTGATCTCAAAGATTCTGGGAGCCCATGTTTTGATAAATATATTGTTAGGAATTGGAGTATACTTCTTGATTCTCTACCTTTTGGGAGAGGAAACGTTGGGAGAGATTAAAAAATCATTTTCAGGAATAAAATAATATGTGTGGAATAACAGGGGTATATCATTTTAATAACGATAAAAAAACCACTAAGGAGACGGTGGATGATATGAGAGATACTCTGGCCCATAGAGGGCCGGACGGAAAGGGTACCTTTTTATCTTCCGAAAAAAAGGTAGGGTTAGGCCATAGAAGGCTCTCTATTATCGACCTTTCTGAGAAAGGTGCCCAACCGATGACAGATGAAGGAGGAAAAATCCAAATTGTGTATAACGGAGAGGTGTATAACTTTAAAAAGATAAGATCAGAGTTAGAGAATCTAGGATATGATTTTAGATCAAAGACAGATACAGAGGTAATAATGAAAAGCTATCAAGAATGGGGAGTTGATTGTGTAAAAAGGTTTAACGGAATGTTTGCGTTTGCAATATGGGACGAAGAAAAAGAAAGAATGTTTGTAGCAAGAGATCATGTAGGGATAAAACCTTTTTATTACTCAGTTAAGAAGGGAACATTTTTGTTTGGTTCCGAGATTAAAGCAATCTTAGCTAATCCTGATTTTAAAAAAGAATTCGCTGAAGAAAATGTTTCATACTATATGACCTTTGCTTCCCTACCCGCTCCGTATACTTTGTTTAAAAACGTGAAAAAGCTTCCCTCTGCTCACTGGATGATAATTGATAAAGATGGAATAGAACAAAAAGAATACTGGAATCCATTGAAAGATAATCAGTATCCAGAAAACGAATCAGAAGAATACTACGTGAATGAGATAAGAAAAATATTAAAGAACTCGATTGAAAAACAGATGGTGTCTGATGTTCCTTTTGGGTGTTTTCTTTCCGGGGGAATTGACTCTTCAACAAACGCAGCGTTGATGAGTGAGGCTTTAGGGGGGCCGGTAGAGACATTCACAATTGCCGCTCAAGGTTACGGAGAAAAATACAATGAGCTAGAGTACGCAAGAAAGATAGTAAAGATGCTTGGAGCTAAATCACATGAAATATCTGTAAATCATGAGGATTTAGTTAAGTTTCTACCTAAGTATGCAAAACACTTTGATGATCCTAACGGGGATCAGATAGATTTTCTTGTTTACTATATATCTAAGTTAATAAGAGACAGTGGCGTTATTGTCGCTCAGGTTGGAGAAGGTTCTGATGAAATATTTGCGGGATATGAAACTTATATACTGGCAGTTAATTTATATAATAAAATTTGGAAGTACGCTAAAAAAATGCCTGGCTTTTTGAAAAAAATACCTTACGGGTTATTAAAGTTATTCAGCTCCCCAAAATTTGATTTTGTGAAAGAATATGCAAGAAGACTAAAAGACGAGCAAAAACCATACTGGGGAAACGCGGTTCCTTTCACCCCTACAGACAAGGAAAAGCTTTTGACAAAAAGTTATAAGAAAAAGTTAGAGAAAGATCATGAGTATAAAGAGATAGAATCTTATTACCAAGACGTAATGAAGTTAGACTCAGATGCAGATTTTTTAGAAAAAATGATGTATTTAGAATTAAAAATGCGCTTACCAGAAGTTCTTTTAATGAGGGCTGATAAAATGGCGATGGCTCATTCTATAGAAACAAGAGTACCTTTCTTAGATAAAAGATTGGTAGAGCTTGCAATACGGATACCTCAAAGTTTAAAGATTAAAAATAGAAACGGAAAAAGGATGTTAAAGAAAGCGGTTAAAGGAATTATTCCAGATGAAATAATAAATAGAGAGAAAAAGGGTTTTAGTGGCCCTATGTCAGAATGGCTTAAAAAACCAGAAACAGCTAAACCTTTAACTGATATAATATTTAATTCTAAGCTAAGAGAAAGAGATATAATTGATTACGATCATGTAAGGAAGTTAATTAAAAACCACCAAAAAGGTTTGGTGGATAATAACTTTAAGATTTGGAATCTTATATCTTTATCTTTATGGTATGACGAATGGTTTGGAAATTAATCTTTATCCTTAATACTCTCTAAAAGATCGTGGAGCTTCTCCGCAATTTTCTTTTTAGCAAAGTTTTTCTCTGCATACTTTCTTCCGTTCTTTCCATAATCTCTTGCTTTAGCAAAATCATGATAAAGGTTTAGGATGGCGTCAGCCATTTCTTGCGGTGAAGCAGGAGGAATATTTATTCCACACTCAGCTTCTTTAACAATTCTTACCCCTTCTCCTTGAGAGTTGATGATTATAGGGCGGGCACCGGCCATATAATCAAATATTTTAGAAGGAATAACATCTTTGAAGAGATCGTCCTTTTTATGAGTAGCTAAACAAGCATCGGCTCGGGCTACAAACTTAGGCATCTCCTCTCTTGGATAGCTGCCAGGCATTATTATATTTTCAAGATTATATTTATCGATTAACTCTAAACATTCTTTTCTCTTGGGGCCGTCCCCTACTATTAAAAAGAAGATCTCTTTTTCATTCTTTAATATATTAGCGGCTTTAACGATAACTTCAGGATCTTGAGCAAGACCGATAAGGCCGGTAAATAGAACTACGTACTTGTTTTTAATATTAAACTCTTGGTTTAGTTTTTTACCTTGGGCTTGGGGATCAAACATCTCTATCTCAGCTCCGTTAGGAAGAAACTTGATTTTATCCTCCGGAACACCTTTTTCTTTAGTAAGTCTTTTACCTATTCCTTTGGCGTTAACTACAATTTTCTCCGCTGACTTATAGAACTTTTTCTCCCACCACTGCAAGAATTTGAATAATAATCCTTTGTTCATCATTCCCACCGAGACAGCTGAGTCAGGCCAGATATCGCGGATATCTAACACTAAAGGAACTCTTTTTATCTTTGAAAGCAGCCAGGCGCTGGCAAGGGCAGGAAAAGGAGGGGAGGTAACAAAGATTACGTCAGGATCTTCATGAAGCCCGGCAAAGAAACTTGAGATGAGGTAGGAAGCATAGTTTATGATCCGAGGGATGAAGGTTTTCTTTTTGGTAATATGTACCCAACTTCTTACAACCTTTACTCCATCTTCTTGGTTTATACTTCTCCATTTATTTTCATACCCTTCAAACAACTCTCTTTCAGGGTAGTTTGGGGGTTCACAGATAACAGTTACATCATCACCTTTTTTTGATAGGTGTTTAGCAAAAAAACTCATCCTGTGAGCAGGGGCATTTATCTCCGGAGAATAATACTGAGAAAAGAATAAAGCTTTCATTATTTCATTGAGTCTAATATATTTTTTATTTCTTTTTCTAGTTTAGGTATGTCTTTTTTAATAATCTCCCAAATTAATTCTGGATCAGCAGAAAAATATTCGTGAATTAATTTATTACGAGTCCCTATAATTTCACCCCAGGGTACTTTAGAATATTTATTTCTAAAATCCTCAGGAAGATTAGAAACGGCTTCTCCGATAATTTCTAGCCTCCTATCTACAATATCTCTAGCATCCAACGATTTTATAAACTCTTTTTTTGATAATGATCCGGTTGCATCTTTGATTCTTTCGATGCTTTCAATTATGTGCTCCAAAAAGAATCTTTTGTTCTTCATATCTTGATCTTTTTTTGAGAATTTAAAATATTGTCCTTTATTTTTGGATTTAAACCATTAAAAGTAACAACATCAACGTCTCTGTCGAATACATCTTTTAAATCGTCTTCGAGATTTATTAGATCAAATAAACTGGACCCCTTAGGTAATTCTACAAGAAAATCTATATCACTCTCAGAAGTCAATTCTCCTCTGACAGCAGAGCCAAACAAAGAAGCTTTTTTTACGTTATGCTTATTCAAAACAGGGCGAGCTTTTTGAATAATTTGCTTAGTATTTAATTTATCAGGTTTTTGACGAATATGATTTCTTAATAAATCACGCAAAAACTCACTGCGAGAAGCATAGTTTTGACTTTCCACAGTTTTATCTAATTCCTCCAGCATATTGCCGGGCATTGATATGTTAACTATTTTACGCATAATATTGTTGTAATAATTTGTATTACAATTATACACAATATTAAATAAAAAGCAACGGAAGTATTATTTAATAAATTTAATTACTTTATTTTTAAATTTCTTAGGATATTTTTTAAGATAAGAATTAAGTTTTGAAATATTAATATTTTTTCTGATTTTATCAATTAATTCTTTATTTATATTTTTATTAAAATAAATTAAATCTATAAATGTCTTCTCTATATCAGAAACAGGTATTAAATAATTATTTCTTTGTAGATAATCAAAACCAAATAAATAATCAGGTTTTATCCTGTGAATTATTACATTCTGCTCAAATATTTTTCTCACCCCGGTTCTTGCTCGTTTAGCAGTAACAATGACAGGGTTTGTCTCTTGCTCCCAAAGACCATGAATACTTAAAGCATTTTGAAGAGCAAGATAAGCAGGTTTAAAACAATATACAGCTAGAGTTGGGTCCTCTTCAATGCTATACCAACCTTTTTTGACACGAAAAACTTCACCACGTTCTACTAAGTTGTGGAGTAATAAGTGGGCATAATTTTTATCACCTACCGTTCTTTCTATATCAGAAGACTGAAAAACAGGAGTTTCTTTAGTTAGCTTCCTTATTTTTGAAATATGCTTTATTTTACCCATCTTTTTATTTTTTGAATCATATCTTTTTGCTGAGGAATAGCGCCTGTAATAATTAAAGTTTCAAGATCAGATTTATCTTTAGGAGGCTTAAATTTATTTAGAAGCTTGTTTAAATCTTTCTGAATAGTTTTTTTATCTTTTACATACTCAACAAGAAAAAATATATCATAAAGATCACGGATTTTTTGTCTTCCTAGATAAGCACCAACTTTTTCTTTGATAAGCTGTGAAGGGGAAAGTGTGTTAACCACCATAAAACTTCCGTCCGTCATTTCAAATTTTTCAGTTTTGTATTTTTTGATACTCTTTTCTACTGCCTCCAATCGAACAACAGAACCTTGGTAAGAAAACTTTGAAAAAACTGCGTTATCAGTTATTTTAAGTTTATTCTTTTTAAAGCCGTTATTTATTAGCTTGTCTGCAAAATTATCTAGTTTCTTTTTATTGATTGAAGGGAGATACACATCAATATCCTCTGAAAAACGGTTTCCATTATAACAACGCCAGATAGCCGTACCACCATGAATGATTGCTTTGGGGTAATTATCGTATAATTCGGACACTAGTAGGTCTTGAGCAAAAGCTAGTTTAAGATGATTCTTCTTCTTTAATTTTTTTGCAAGTGGTATTTTAGTCATGTTTAATTAATTAACCATTCTTATATATAAGTATAAGAATGGTTTATCGTATGTCAAGGAAGCATTTTAAAAATAGATTAACTTAAATATTGCTTTATAGATCAAAGCTTTCTTTCTGTTAAACCAGCTATTTTGATACTTTTTAAATTTTTCTTCGTATTCTTTAAATTTTTCTTGGTCGGTAAGTTTGTAAGTTGCGTTAAGCTGGGCAATATGGAGTTTGTGATAGAAGGGACTAGCTAACATCTTCATTTTCTGATCGGATAGATCGTATAAGGACCAGTAACCTGTGTCATACCGGTGGAGATTCTCCTTTATGGTCTTTATACAGGCCTCAAACAGGTTTTTAGCTCGTTTCTTGCCCGTGGCAAGGTAGAAATCCCAAACTCCCCAGGAAGCCCAGATAAAGCCGTTTAGGATATGGGTTGGCGGGCTTACAATATACTCTTCAAGCCAGGTGTTTCCTTCATTATCAACATATCTTACTCCGCCTTCA
Source organism: uncultured Candidatus Saccharibacteria bacterium (assembly GCA_964495575.1). GTDB lineage: Bacteria > Patescibacteriota > Minisyncoccia > UBA6257 > GWB1-50-10 > DATGCT01. Next base: position 2,874 of record CAZBVS010000013.1, on the reverse strand, counting down.
TCGGTATCAATCTCTAATGATTCAAAAGCGTCTTCAGCGGCTTTGAGATACTTCTCTTCTCCAGTGGCTTCATGCATTCTAACAAGTAAAGATATGCCGGCTCCTTGAGAGAGAGCGGAGTACCAACCTTTTTGAAGAGTTTCTTTGTAGTGCCAATCAAAGTCATGCTTCCAGACTAATATTCCTTGATTGTTTTCTTCTAGGTTGTCTATGAGCCAGTCAGCGTGTTTTTTAGCTTCATCAAAGTTATACCCTTCGTTTGTTTTGGAGTATATGTTGTAGTGGGCAAGGCCGTACTGGGCAATGGCGACGGGGTTGTACTGGGTACCAATATCGCCGTGGTAGTCAAAGAGAATTATCCCGTTTTTATCTCGGGGACCTTGGTACTCTGCTTTATCCTCAAAAGTCATGTAATACTTTCCTAGGTTATGAGGGGTTATATCCTCAGATGGTTTAGGATCTTCATGCCAGAAGTTAAGATAACTTTTGGTGTTTGTTAAATAGACCTTAAGGATTCTTTTTAGATAGCTTATTTTAGACATTAACAATTAAATTAGCAAGTTTATAATGTAATTAATCACCATGAAAAAGACCCTTATACGGTTTCGTCCGTATCGGGGGCTTTTTCATTTTTATGTGTAAGTTTTACTGTTTTTATAAAAAATAAATTACTTATTAACCTTAGGAGGTTCAATTTCTTTTGCTTCTCCTTCTTTGTATGAGTGGTAAGCGGCAAAGATTGCTAGATGAGCATCTATTATTTCTTCCAAGGTCATTGGTGAAGGCTTTCCTTCTCTTATGCTTTGGATAAATTCTTGTAGCTCAGCATCATACCCTTTATCTTGATGACGGAACTTTATCTTTTCTTTATCTTCATGGTGGTACAACATTCCTTTTTTGAAGTCATCCACGGTCATTATTTTGTTTCCGCCGTATATCTCAATGTACTCTTTGGAAACTTGGTTACTTCCTAAGGCGGAGTAGAAAATATTACCGATAGAGCCATCCTCAAACTCAATATTTATTACAGCGTTTTCCTCTCTTTGGATTCCTTCTCCGGTAGGGACAACACTGGCGTATACTTTGGTTGGGCAGGAGTTGGTAATGTATCGGAAGGCGTGAGCAAAATGAGACATCTCTCCGATAATTCGGCCACCTTCATCAGGGTCATAACTCCAGTGTTCTTTATCTTCGAAAGGATAGTTTATACGGTAGTTAATCATGGTAGGGACAGAAGACTTTCCAAATTCTTCATAGGCTCTTTTGAAATGTTTTGAAAAACGACGGTTAAAACCTACTAATAGTCTGGCACGGGACCCTTGAGCTACTTTAACAATGTCCTTTAAATCTTTTTTATTTAGAGCAATTGGTTTTTCTATGTATAGATTTTTCCCTGCCTTTAGTATTTCTTGGGCCATCTTGGCGTGTGAACTATGACGGGTGGCACAGATTATCATGTTTATCCTTTTGTCTTCGATAAGTTTTTTATAATCATTGGTGGCGTATTCAGCATTCCAGTCTTTGGCAACATCCTTAGCTTTGTTACCGGTAGTGTTGGCTACACCAATTAGATTAACGGAATCATCTTTTATGTTTTTAAGATGAGGCAGGATAGTGGAGGTAGCAAATGATCCTAGGCCGATGAGGCCGATGTTTACCTCTTCTCTGCCAGGAAGAGGGGTTGGGTTGTCGGTAAGGACGATAACACTTTTATCGTCTTTCTTTTCTCTTTCAGGGTACTTTAGAAGAAGTCCAAAGATCTGTTTTTTGGAGTTCATTATCATGTCGTATGCTTTATGAGCTTCCTGAATATCAAACTCGGCGGTAAGGAGATCTTCTACTTTTATTTGATCATCATCTAAGAGACGGAGGAACTCTTTCATGTTCCTTCGTTCAGTGAAGCGGACATGGCCGATTGGGTAATCATTTCCTTCTTCTTCATATGAAGGATCATATCTTCCTGGGCCGTATGAACGGGAAGAGTTGAAGGATAACTCTTTTTGATAAAAGGTGCGCCATGGGATATCAGGGTCGGTGTTTCCGACCTGAACTATCTTCCCTCTATCTCGGGCTATCTCTGAGGCAAGTTCTATTGGCTCAGAGTTTTTTGCGGAGGCATAGATTAAGACGGCATCTACGCCTTGACCGTCGGTTAGTTTAGAAAGAACGCTTTGATAATTTTTCTTCTTTGTTTTTACAGCATAGTCTATACCTGAGTGTTCTTTGGCGTAGTCTAGGGGACGTTTTTTAACATCAAAACCGATAACGGGGTGGCCGTAGGCTTTGAGCATCCTTGTAGCTAGCTGGCCTAATAGGCCGAGACCGATAACGGCTACACTCTCCCCTGGTTTAAGATCAGCTTGATGAATGCCATGTAAGGCAATGGAGGCAAGAGTAGCAAACGAGGCCTCTTTATCAGTTACGTTTTTAGGAATCTTTACCGCTAAGTTTTTAGGAACAAAAACCTTTTCAGCGTGAGAGGCGTAGTCTTGCCCAGCACAGGCTACTCTGTCTCCTGATTGGAAACCTTCAACATCATCAGCTACTTTTTCTACGTTTCCACTGGTGGAGTACCCTAAAGGTATCTCTGTTGAAAGCTTTGCCTGAGCCATCTGCCAGGCAGCCTTAATACCTTTGGTCTTGGCAAGTTTAATGAACTTCTTTACATAATCAGGTCTTTCTTTGGCTTTTTGAAGAAGACCTTTTTTAGAAAGCTCAATTAATCCTTTTTCTGTCCCCGGGCTTATTAAAGAATATTTATTGTTTACAATAATTCCACCTTTTTTGAGTTTTGGTGGGGTGATGTTTTTTACCTTTGTTTTACCAGATTTTGGATTTTGAAATACTTGATACATGGTTATTTATATGCTTTAT
>CAZBVS010000012.1:0-19485 GCA_964495575.1 uncultured Candidatus Saccharibacteria bacterium | reverse complement strand
TAGCCCAATTTTCGGTAAGGAATATTCCATTTGTGAATACTTCAATAAATGTATAGCCTATTCCCCTAGCCTTCAAAATCAGTTTCTTTAAGTCTTCGCCAATAATCATTGGTTCTCCACCTATAAATTGTACGTTTTTACAACCTAACTTATGCGCTTCTTTCAAAACCTTAACCCAGCTCTCACTGTCCATAATTTCCTTTTTCCTAATCTCAGAATCACTTTGAGCATAACAATGATCACACTTTAAAGGACATTGGGTTGTTAATTCTAACCAGATAAACTCTAAAAGAGGAGGTTTATTTATTCGTACTTTTTCTACTGTTTTATTTTTTTGGACCATAAGTCCTAGTCCTTCTTTTTCTAGTTTGTAACAATAATTAAGAATTTCTTCAGTTTTTAAAGAATTTACTTGGTTTACAATTTCATTAATAGATTTATCTTTCTTACATTCATCAAGAAATTTTTTTGCTTTTTCGTCTATAGAGTAAATATCACCAGATTCTAAATTATAGATAGCTCCTCTTTTTAATCCTTTTACTAAAAAACAACTTCGGTTTAAGGTAAATTTTTCTTCCATGACTATACTCCTTTATATTTTTTTATAAGAACTATTATAATAAAACCATTTATTTTATAAAAAATCAAGAGTAATAATTTTGTTATAATAAGGTTATAATTAAAATATAAATAATAAATTTATTTAATTTAAAATGATAGATCTAAAATTTATTGTAAATGATGATTATATTATATCCCACACTCTTTCTTACACGGGATATGAGAAATTTTCATCAAATAAACATAGGGAAACTTTAGGCAATTTTTCCCAATTAGCCTGGGAGGAATGTAAAACATGCTATTCTCTATTAGCAGGGCGATTAGCAAATAAAACAATGGTAAAAAGCAATTCTAAAGAAATGGTTAAGAAATTGAATCATTGCGTTGAACATATAGAAGAATACCTTAATTTCCTTAAAAATAGTGATGAATATAATCAATTAAAAAAGCAAGTAGAAGAATATAAAGAGAAATGTGAAAAGCAATGGGAAAAAAATTTTTCACAAAGTGAAAAAATTATTAAAAGATTAACCGGTTTTGAACTTAATAAAAAGTTTGAAGTTTATATTACCCACCCATCTTTAAAAAACGGGCGTTACTGGGGGAAGAATAAAATAAGTTGGGGTAATAAAGAGCAATGGCCTAATTATACCACCGTTTACCTATGGCATGAGATACTCCATTCTTACTTTGGTTATTCTCAATTAGAACATGCAGTCATTGAATTAATTGCAGACAGAGAATTAAAATCTAAATTAAATAACCAGGAATATTCAGAATTTGACGAAAATATTTCTCGAGAAAGATTAGAAAGAAAATTATTGCCTGAATGGAAAAAATATAAAAAAGAAGGGGGAGATATAACAAAATTTATAAAAAGATTAAAAAGAGAGATCAATTAAAAAAAGAAAAGAGGCTTCAAAATGAAGCCTCTTTTTAGAAAATTGTTAAGTATCAGAAGGTGAACAGGGTGGACATGTTGGTTTACAATTTCCTGAGTTAGGAACACAAATTGGAGGACAATTTTCATTATTCATTTCTTTTCGTTTCGTAACTTTGACTAATTCCATAACATTCACCACCTCTCTTTAAATATTTAAGTTTTTAAAGTTGCTATATTATTAAACTTCAACTTGTTTATATTATACTACAATTTAACTTATAAATTAAATATTGAGAGAAAAATATTCAATGGGTTTACCTGCTAAAGAAGCAGCGGTTTCATTGGAATGGTTGTTAATAAAGTTTTTCATTATTTTATATGCGATAGAATAACCCGCCCATCTTGGTATATTTTCTTCTGAACCTTCTAAAAACCACTTGTTATAATCTTTGTAATCAATTTTTTTATTAATTATCTTTTTAATTTTTTTGATTAATTTGTTTTCTTTATTTTTATTTAGATCAATAACCCATTTTGGTTTTTCACCCACCATGTTATAAACAAAGTTATCAGCTAGCCCCTCACTAACTAAAACTTCTAAAAAGGTGCCGCCGATAATTTTTTCTCCAGCTTCCAATCTAGCTGAATGATGAAACTCATGAAATAAAGGCTTCTTTAGTGATTTTTTAAGGAATTTTTTTACAGAAGGATGTTTACTGTCTATTCTAACTTCTATTTTTCTAGCAGAAGAACAAAAAGCTCCAATGCCGTTCATTTCCTTTAACTCTTTTGCATTTTGTTCTTTTGTAACAATAATATCAATCTTATCTAAATTTAATCTTTCACAGGCTTCATTAAAGGTTTCATGAATAATCCTTCCTATTTGGTTTTTTAATGAACCAAAATCACCTTGAGCTTTCATAAAATGGATAAAAAGTTTTTTATCCTCTTTATCTGTTTCCTCTTTTTTTGAAAGCATAATTAAATTATGATTTTTGAAAAACTTTTTTTAATAATTCATCGGTGTGAGTTATTTAGGAAGTAGGATTTACTACCTTACCCATAAAGAGAATGTGTTGGTTTTCGGTGTCTTGGATCATAAATATGAAAGGATGATCAGCCCGGAACTCAGGAATATTTATTGGAGCAGTTGTTTCCTTCATAGCAACTCCTGTGGCAGCGGCTGCTTCTGTCCCCTCTTCATTTACATCAACAAAAGCTTGGTGAATAACAAGGCTTATGAATAAGTCTCGGCCTCCGGTTATCCCGGAAAAGTCTGCAGAAGCTGAAAAAGCAGAAGGCATACCTAGTTCCTTTAACGGCTCGTTAAGATTGTACTTAGTGTTAAAGGTAAACTTTGGCATGTATACATCTACTCTTCTTTTATTTAAAGAATCCTTCCATTCTTTTATCTTCTCTTGGTTTAAGTTCTCTTCCAAAAACTCCATATTATTGTCTTTCGGGAGAAAGACGGTCATGGAGAGTTCTTTATCTTTGTATGGCATCTCTAACACCTGAAGATTATCTATCTCAGAGTATTTAAACTCTGCTTCATTATCAGTTTGGCGCATCATTGGAACCTTAACGGTATTATCTTCAGCAATCTTAAAGACTTCTTCTCTGGTGTTATTTTTATCAAATTGCTTAGCCCAGTCTCCTTTGAAATATACGGCGTTAGTTAAAACAAGCCGAGTAGCCGGAGTTAAGGATCCTTTCACAAAAAGATTCTTGATCTTGTTGTTAGTTTTATCCTCCACCCAACTATTTATTGTCTGTCTCGATTGTTCTGTATTGTTTTGATAGTCAAGGTTGGTAGCTTTTCCTCCATAATACTGCTCTACCACATCTTTGTATTCTTGAAGGATTGGATATTCTTTTTGAGGCCAGAGGGCGTTTGCTGTATTGAGTCTATATTCGGCATCTTGTTTATTTAATTGATTGTATACAGCAGCTATTGCAGGACGTCTTATTTTATCATCGCTTGGAATATACAAGGTGTTTTCCATCTCTTCGGCAGTGATACCTTCGGCTCCTTCGTAGGTCATTGAGAGAGCGGTTGAGATGCTGTATGGGGAGAAAAATAGGTTGCCTTCATTCTTTTCGTTGAGTTTCTTGTATATATCGAAGGTAAACTTATTATTAGCATCTACTATGCTCTTTATTCCCTCTTCTGTTGCGTTTTCATCGTTTGCTTTTGGAGACGTATTGTTGTTATTTGCAACTGAGAGAAATATTGCGAATATAGCGATGAGGATTATGAAGAACACTATTTTACCTGTTTTTGAATATTTAGAAAACATATTTTTATTTATTAAAATTTAATGTATTGACTATTTGTTTGATTAAGGTATCCGGGTTAAAGATTTCCCGTTCTTTTTGACATTTATCCCTTTCTGGAGAGCTGTAGTTTTGACAGTTCGGGAACCTTAAAGCAAAGCTTAAGGTTATTACCTTATCTTTGATTATACTAGAATATGCGTACTCAGTATATACTGATCCGGCGGCTCCTTCGGATAAGGTTTCGATACAGTACATACGATCATCAATGATCTTGTTAAATACCTTGGACCTGTTATCTTTTTCATCAGTCTCGGTACAAACTATTCCCTCATCCAGTATCTGAAACTTAGGAGGAAGCTTATCTTCTTTTTCTAGAACTCGTGCTTTAGGGGGCCAGCTTTGAGGAGAGATGTACTCGGTAGATAACTCCTTTGAGTACTTAAAGGTAACTCCATTTTGAGTCTTGGTAAATAAAGTACTATCATCGTTTCCCTCCTTAATCCCTATGTTAGATGTATTAAGGTCGGTAAAAAGGAATAAAGAGGCAATGAAGATAGCAACGAAGATTAAGAAGAAAACTATTTTACCTGTTTTTGAGTATTTAGAAAACATATTTTTGGGTTGTTTATAATCTAATATATAAAGATAAGTTAATCAATATAAAAAAGAGGGACAAGTAGCTAACTTGTCCCTTTATTAAACTGGTTCTTCTTAACTTGTTGCGGCTACCAAAGGGATTTGAACCCCCGCTCTTTTCGTATATTCTACTGGACTACAGAAGAATAACTTTTTTGAACCGTGCCTCGGAAGGGATTTGAACCCTCACAACAAGGAAGAAAAAGGTTAACGTCTTAAGTAGAAAAGTCATTACTAAGATCTCTAGAAAATCTTTTCTTGAAATCTCTACGTTAAGCATAATCCTTTTCCTCTGTCGAAGAAGATATATTCAGTTGTTAACTCAATCTAACTATAATATAGCATACTTGCTATTCTTTGTCAAGGATATAAACTACTCCGTAGCAATGGTTATCTCACCACATTTTTCAACTATTTTAGGACCCTGAGCAACATCTATTACATCATCAATATGAGGCTCAAAAGCTTTTACCTCTTCTCCGCTCTTTAACTCTAAGGTTACTACCTGATTATGGCCTTGAAATACCTTCTCTACTTTACAGTTTTTAAGGTAAAACTTAGCTATTTCCCAAAGATTATCAGCCCCTACTACGTTATCAGAACTAAACCACTTGAGAGCCTTTATCTCTAATTTATTGTTTATCTTTGTAATATTATTTTGAATATTAGAGATTGATTCCTGAGCTTTTTTAGAAAATATTTCTTTTATGTCTTTGGAATAATATGAGCCGTCTCTTGGTATTTTATGAGAGAACCTTTCTAGGTCATAAAAAGAAAGTTCGTTAGGATAGTCTATTTTAGCAGGGAGTGATGAGCCACTAAGCTCTGTTAGCTTATTATCTCTTATTATGTACTCACTACAACGAGCCCAGACGTATAACGGGAAGAGTTCTTTGTCAGGGTCTAGGTTGGTTATGACACAAAAGTTTTTACTACCAGAGGCTGTCTGCCAACTAAACTCTTTTTGGGTTGCTAGATAGTCGGTAACTGCTTCTTCTAGTTTTTCATTATTAAAATCTGATATTGGAGCAGAGATCTCTTCTGAAGTTTCAGAAGGTTTTGGATTATTATCAGCCTTATCAGTAGTGAGGATGATAAGAGGGGTGATGAATATAATTAGGAATAATATAAATATATAACCTTTTTTCATATTTTTATTTATTTAAATAATTGTTTATTAATTTTACATCTTCTAAATCCTTTTGTCTCCCGTATTCTTTCTTCCATCGGATTAAGTCTTTAAGGGTTATAAATCTATAACCTTTAATATTTTCAGCTCTTTCCAGTACTTTTTGAGGGTTTTTAAACAAGGAGTTGTCAGCGGAGTATATTTCAATATCCCCTACCTCTATAAATCCTTTTTCTTTTTCAGGATATTTTTTAGTTAATACATTATACGCTTTGTTTGTGACAAAGATGTCTATATCCCTTGCTTCTCTTATTCCTCTGATTGCCATCGGCCCACTACCGAATATGGCGTATGAATTAGAAGGAAGGTTTAATTTATTAATTTCTTTTAATCTTTCTTCAAAGTTCATTGTGTTAAGATTTTAGTTTTAAAAAGGTAAAGAAGCAAGAAGTGTTGACAATGAAAATAGTTAATTTATATAATGAAAGTAGAATTTAGTGTTATTTAATAACTTAATAACCGAAAGGAGGTGAGGAAGATAAAGCCTACAGAAATAAACGGGAAGCCCTTGTCACCTGTTCATCACTCAAAACAGAATGGCGTACATGCAGATTTAGGCCATGGCCCTAACAAGGTTCATATACCTTATAACGGTCAGACCACAATTGACACATTTCGTTCTAGTAGAACAATGAAACAAGGTTTTCAGAATGATCAGAAACTAGCAAATCTTGGCGGGAAGCTAGACTGTACTAATTTATAATTTTCATACTGCCGGGGGAGCTTATTAAAAAAGCTCCCTCTTTTTTTATATAAAAAACCTGCTCTAATTAAAGAGCAGGTCTAATTTTTTAAACTATTACTCCCCTAGATATTTACTAAAGAAGTGAGTTTCTAAACCATCCTTTATTTCTCCGAGAATTCTCAATGTTCTCTCGTCAATTTGGTAACTCCAACCGCCTACAAGTGATATTTCAATACCGCGTTTATTGGCTTCAAATATAAATTCTGCCGGAAACTTAGAATTTGAATCACCATTTATTCCAACACGAATTTGTTTTTCATGTGAAAGTGGAGTTATCTTCACATTGTCTTTTCCTAAAAATTTAAGAATAAAATCTCTTCTTTTATCAATAATTTTTAGGAAAAATTTTAGGAATAGGAGAAACTGTTTACTCATAGAAACGCGAGACAGTTTTTTTGGTTCTTTAAACTTTACCCGGGACAGTTCTGGAATATCTGAGATCCGGATAATAAATTCTTGGTCAATGAACAAAGGATCTTCTTCGATTTTATTAACATCATTTACCTTTCTTACTAATTTCTTTACAGACGATCTCATGACTAACCTCCTTATTTAATTATTATTTTCTGATTAAAGAATAATATAAGAAATAAAAGTTGTCAATTATTTACATCTTCCTTGAGTCATACGCCCAGTGAAGGAGGGCCTGACGCTGTTTTCTTCTACAGTCATAATCTTTTTTATCACAGTTCTTCTCTACTTGGGCTTTGTGACGCTTAAACTGTCGCCATCGCTTTATCTGTCTTTGATCTTCTTTTTCTAATCTTCTGCCTCGGTAGTATCGGCAGTACCATTGAAACCAACCTCTTGGGTCATGTTGCTCATTTATCCAGCCTTTTTTACGCCAGACAGACAAAGGTTGACTGGCATTTATTTTGAAATAGTTTAGTTCTGGATCATGACGCTTATGACAAAGCTTGGCGTTTTTGTACCAGCTTTTAGGAAATTCATCTTTGCAGTCTGTCATATATTTTCCACCAAAAACTCCTAGCTTTAGCATTTCTTTTGGGGTGAGCTCAGGATTGAACTCAGAATCAAAGTTTCTTCCGGAGGGTTCAGTACGGTAATATACGTAGTTTTTTTGCATTAAGTCGTTAACGACTACTTTCTTTTTCATGGTTTTATTATAACAAAATACCCACATAAAGTGGGTGTTTTACCTATGTGCCCAGGGCGGGATTTGAACCCGCATGCTCATAAGAGCCACGGCCCTCAACCGTGTATGTATGCCAATTCCATCACCTGGGCATTATTTCTCAATTATTTATAAAGTTTCTTAAGCTTATCCTTAATCTTCTTTGGAGAAAGTTCTCTTAGATAATAGAGTTTGGATCGTTTCTTTCTTTTTGCAACTTCCAAGAACTCTATTCTTTTAATGATAGGAGAATGAATAGGGTATATTTTCTCAATACCTATGTTTTGAATACTTGAACGGACAGTAAAGGTGGCACCTGGTTCAGAACCATGCTTTCTTGCTATTACTACCCCTTCAAACGGTGTTTCACGCTCTTTTTCATCATCTTCGGTGACAAGCCTTTCCCATACCTTTAAATGGGTACCTGGTTTAATTTTTGATATTTCTTCTTGAGTTAATGACATAATGTTTTTTATTTATTCCTCTTTGCGGGGGTATCAGGATTTGAACCCGAATCGACAGTTTTGGAGACTGTCATGCTGCCAATTACACCATACCCCCTTGCTTAATGTTTATAATACACAATTAAGCGTAAACAGCAAGGGGAAATTAAAATCTATTTTTTGCTCTCTTTATGCAAGGTATGTTTCCGACAATGTTTGCAAAACTTCTTCAGTTCTAATTTTCTATCAACTGATTTTTTGTTTTTTCGAGTGCGGTAGTTTAACTTACCACATTCATCACAACGAAGTTTTACTAATTGTTTTGTAAATTTTCCTTCTGCCATGTTTTTTTATTAATTAATTTTATGAGCCCACGGGCGGAATCGAACCGCCGACCTTACCCTTACCATGGGTACGCTCTACCGACTGAGCCACGTGGGCCTGGTATATAGTTTCTTATTTTATCCCCTATTTGTCAAATTTGAGCCACCCATCGGATTCGAACCGATAACCTATTGCTTACAAAGCAATTGCTCTGCCAGTTGAGCTAGGGTGGCCAAACCAATTCTATTTTATACATAAATAAGGAAATCTACAACCCCTGTTGACAGATAGCTAGTTTATTACTTATATTATGAACAGTTGTTAATAATTAAATAAGGAGGGAATGGTATGAACATTCAACGATATGTAGGTTTAGATAACAGGCTCCCAGGAGAAGAAAATCCAATGAAAGTAGCCACTAACCTGGTAAATGCTTTCCAGAACAATCAGAACGAAGCAACGGTGTATTCTCTAACCTATTTTTCAAAAAAGAAAACAAATTTAGCAGAAAAAGACTGGTTAGAAGGAAAATTTGCCGTAAAGTTTGGTCCCGCCGGAGATCATGAAAAGTTACATAATCTGCCGGAGCACCAAATTTTGAAAAAATTTGAAGGCGTTTATGTACCAGTAAGGTTTGATGGCTTAAAGGAAGGTGATTGTGTTGGAATTATCCTGGACGGAAATAACAACAGCTTTGTTGAAAAACTAGCGCAAAAGGTTGCCCATCAAAATATTTGTCTGATGGGGATTGAGTCCGATGAATTAGAGGAGCTGTCAGATAATTCTGCTCAACGAGCAGAAGCTATCAAAGATCTACTGGAAAAAGATATCAGGCATTTCTGCCTGATAGAGTCAGAATAAAAATTAAAGAGCAAAAAACCCGGCTTATAAAAAGCCGGGTTTTTCTTAGAGGGGGGGGGTAAATGAAGAACACCGCACAAGGCGGTGTTCTTCAGTGAGGATTGAAACGGCTATCAATCGAATAAACGATTAAGGGTCAGACCTCACGGCCTAGAACCATCACCACTTCAAACCTCAATTTATATATTACTCTCCTCTCACAGATTGTCAACAAAAGTTATCCACAGATAAAAGCTACCTAATTTTTAAGTGATTCTAATACTTCTTGAAGATCCTCTGTTAAGGGGGCTTCTAGTTTAAGGCTCTGGTCTTTCATGGTTTTAAACTTTATTGATTGAGCATGCAAAAACTGTCGGTCAACAGATAAAGGGTTACCCTTACGCCCGTATCTTTTATCCCCTACGACCGATCTATGAAGGCTGGCCATATGAACTCTTAACTGATGGGTGCGGCCTGTTTTTGGATAAAGCTTGGTAAGAGTAAAGTAATCGTCTCCTTTTTTAAAGATCTCTAATGGTTTGTATATAGTTAAGGCTTCCTTGATCATCTTTAAGTTTTTACCCCGGGTAGACCAACGGGTAGTGTTAGGTTTTAGCCCGATAGGTTTATCTACCTTACCCTCCTTCTCTATTTTACCCCACAGGAGAGCGAGATAAGATTTTTTAACCTTTCTTTCTTTTAGAAGGTTTTTAAAGTACTCAAAAAACTTTTGAGTTCGGGCAAGAATTAATATTCCTGACGTATCTCTATCCAGTCTATGAACAATACCAGGGCGCCAATCAGGTCGATCACCTACATTTTTAGTTTCCGGAAAATTTCTAACAAGCCAGGATGTAAGGGTGTTATCCTCATCATCAGGCTTGGCAGGATGAACAAGAACCCCAGCTGGCTTATTAACGGCCAAAAAATTACTGTTTTTATGTATTATTTTTATATTTCTAGGGGTTGACATAATGTATTGACATATTGTATTACTTTGTTATAATCGTTATAGAATTTGATATAATAAAGGTAATCCCGAAGTAAGGGATTTTTTAATTGAAAAAATATGCATAGAAAAACAAAAACATTTATTGCTGTTTTAGGAGTACTACTCCTCTCTTATATTATTTTACCTCATATAGGGTACGGCTTCATCAATGAGAAGGAGGTAAAAGAACAAGAAACAGTTAGAACCCCTAAAGTCTTATCAACTGAGGTATGGCTTACTGCCTATTCCAGTTCTCCTGATGAAACAGACAGTACCCCGTTTATCACCGCTTCAGGTGAAAGAGTACGAGAAGGTATTGTAGCAACAAACTTCTTGCCTCTAAACTCTACTATTCAGATACCAGAGTTATTCGGGGATAAGATATTTGTGGTAAAAGACAGAATGCATCATAGAAAAACTAACTTTGTGGACGTCTGGATGCCTTCTAAAGAAGAGGCTAAAGAGTTCGGAATTCATGAAACAAAGATTCTGATATTAAGCTCTCCATCTACTGGATTATCTCTACTTCAATAGAGTCTAATCCTTCTTTTACTAGATCATCAATGCTGAGATTCTCCTCAGCATTTTTTATTTCTGAAACCTTAGCCTTTGTTCTTGGGTTTTTAGGCATAAACCAGGTACAGGAATCTTGGCATGGTTTGATGGAGGTTTTATAGGTTCCAATATCCTTAGCAACGTTTATTATATCCACCTTATCCATACCAATTAAAGGTCTCAAGACGGGTGTATTGATAGATTCTGATACCGCTTTTATGTTCTCCAAGGTTTGAGAACTAACCTGACCTATTGATTCTCCGGTAGCTAGTACTTGAGCTTCTTCCTTCTCTGCAATCTTCTCTGCAATTCGGAACATAAATCTTCGATACAGAAGAATTCTTAAAGGTTCAGGAGTATTATCCAAGATCTCTTTTTGTATTTCAGCGAAAGGAACAAGGTATAGTTTGGATTTAAACTGAAACTTATTTAATATCTCTACCACTTCCTTGGCTTTATCAATAGAAGAATGGTTAGTATATGGGTATGAGTGGAAATGAATGAATACATTCTTTACCCCTCTTTTAGCCATGAAATACGAAGCAACCGGAGAGTCAATTCCTCCGGATAGAAGAGTAACTGACTTACCACCTGTGGTAACGGGTAACCCTCCTCTTCCCTCATATTTTTGAAGGTAGATAAAGGTATGTTTAGAAGCAATCTCTATATTTATTGTCAGATCAGGATTCTCAAGATCTACTTCTTTTTTGGTTTGATCAACTACCAAAGCTCCTACATCCTCGTTTACTTCCACAGAACTTTTAGAAAAAGATTTATCAGATCTCTTAGTATTTATCGCAAAAGAAGAAAAATCTTCTTCTTTAACTAAGTTAGAGACTACTTCTTTAATCTTTTCTAAGTTACTGTTTGTTTTGATAGACGGTGAAAAGTTAGCTATCCCGGGAGTGTTTTTCAAAACTTCTTTAGCTTCTTGAATATTGGTATCATTAGTTAGTTTGATAATAATTCTGCCGGTAATTCTTTTTACATTAGAAAATGCCACCTTATCTTTTTTTAAGGCTTGAGTGATATTGGACTCAAGCTTATTTTCAAAAAAGGCCCGGTTATTGCCTTTTAAGCCTATTTCTGCGTAATGAATTAGTATATGAGTGTATTGCATGTCAATTAAGTTATATCACAAATATTTAATGCTATAAAGAAAACAACTCATATATTTGAGTTGTTTTTTAATATGCGGAGGGAGTGGGATTCGAACCCACGAGGCCCGTAAGGACCATGGCTTTCCAAGCCATTCCATTAAACCACTCTGGCATCCCTCCATTTAATTTCTTTTATACAATAATCTATATTTACCCGGAACTCAAATTAAGCTTCTTTTACTTCATCCTCTTTGTTTTTTAATATTCCTTTTATTAAAAAATTAGCAAAGGCACGACGGTCATAGTTATCAACGTCTATATTATTACGATATCTTTCCAGCTCTTCAAGATTAAGCTTGTCAGTCTTAAACTTTTCCCAGACCAACATATCCTCTTTGTTCAGGTTGTCAGTTTTTACTTCCGGTACTCCTTTTACTGAAGCTAGAGTTAAACCATTATTACATTCTTTTTTAATGGTTTCTATTTCTTTACGAAACTTAACAAGAGAAAGATTTTTATTTTCTAAATCTTTTTTGCAATCATCATTATTCCCAAATATTTTTACAAAATTCATTTATATATTTAAATCAACAAGTCGTTCTACCCTCTTTTCAATTGGTGGATGAGTGTTGAATAAGTTATTAATTTTTGAACTTAGACCTTTTTTGAATGGAGATGAGATCCACATATGAGCAGTGCTTGTTTTAGCGTGTCTCATCTCGGTTTTATCATTTGAAATTTTTTTCAAGGCGCTGGCTAATCCTTCAGGATACCTGGTTAGCATAGCGCCGCTGGCATCAGCAAGGTATTCACGTTGCCGGGATATAGCTAACTGTATGAGAGCGGCTCCTAAAGGAGCAAGTACGGCGATGATTACCCCCACAACCATCATTAGACCACCTCCCTTTCTGTTACCTCCTCCGGCAAACCCTCGAAAAATGAAGGAGCGGAGAAAGATGTCAGCGATGATGGAAATAAAACCTGCTAAAACCACCGCAACGGTAGAGATTAGTATATCACGGTTTCCAATATGAGAAAGTTCATGGGCTAAAACCCCTTCTAGCTCGGACCGATCAAGTTTTTCTAATAATCCTTCAGTTACCGCAATCACGGAGTGTTCAGGATCTCGTCCTGTAGCAAAAGCATTAGGTTGTTTTGTGTTAATAAGGTAGAGATCGGGAGTTGGAATACCGGCGGTGATAGCTAGATTCTCTACTATGTTATATAACTCCTTATATTTATCCTTATCAGCTGGTTTTGCTTTGTTCATTTTAAGAACAATCTTGTCTGACTTCCAGTATGCAAGAAGGTTCATGAATATAGCAAACCCAACAGCAATATAAAGAATGGAAACATTACCGTATGCGTACGAAAGAAACCATCCTAAACCAATCACAACTATCAAGAAAACGGCAAACAGACCAAAAGTCCTCCGCTTATTAACGGATTGTTTTGTGTATAAGCTAGCCATCTTCTTCTAAAAGTCAACTTTTGGTACGGCCCTTTCTTGTTCTTCGCTTATTTCAAAGTATTCCCCTTTTTTGAAATTAAACGTATTAGCAAACAAGTTATATGGGAAGGATTCAATTTTGGTATTTAACTCTCGAATAGTGGTGTTATAAAAACGACGAGCAGCTTGAATTTTATTTTCAGTATCTGCTAGCTCACGCTGAAGCTCCATAAAGTTAGCGTTTGCTTTCAGGTCCGGATAACTCTCCGCTACCGCAAAAAGACTTTTTAGGGCTCCTTCCAAGTTATTCTCCGCCTTCCTTACTTTGTCAGGATTACCATCCTCTTCAGCGTTTAAGGCCTGATTTCTGGCCTTAGTTACTTTAGTGAAGACTTCTTTTTCATGTTCAGCGTATTCCTTAACAGTTTCTATTAAGTTAGGAATAAGGTTATATCTTCTCTTTAGCTGAACATCAATATCTGACCAGGCTTCTTGAGTTCTGTTTCTTAACCTTACTAAAAGATTGTACATTCCAGCTACAGCAAGAAAGATAGCTCCAATTATTATTAATATGATGTATATGGGATCCATTTTGTTTTTTATTTATTATTAAACTTCGACTTCTTGAGAGTATTATATCACTATTCTCTACTCTTGTGAATTATCCGGTTTTGAAGAAAATTACATCACCATCTTTTACGATATAGTCTTTTCCTTCAGTTCTTATATCCCCGTTACTCCGGGCATTACTCCAACTTCCGGCGGTGATAAGTTTTTCATAGGTGACAATCTCTGCTCGGATAAAGTTCTTCTCAAAGTCAGAGTGAATAACACCGGCCGCCTCCGGGGCAGTTGCTCCACGAGTAACCGTCCAGGCTCGGCTTTCTTTTTCTCCGGTGGTAAAGAAGCTGATAAGGTCAAGGGTATCATATGCTTTTTGGATAACATCAGGAACCACTTTTTCATCATCTAAATCAGCGATTACATAATCAAAGTTTAGTTCTTTTATCTTTTGTTTTAATTCATCTGATACGTCTGATTCCTCACCGTTTAACAAGAAGAGTTGTTTTTTGCTTGTTAAAAGATTCAGGTTCTTAGAAAGATCTACAACATCTTCTGACTTTATTATCTCAGAGCTTGCCAACGGCTTACTCTGATCTAAGGTATCAATTATTTTTTTAAGAACCTCATACTCATCCTCGGCTTCTTTATCACCTGTTTCAGCCTTTTTCTTTACTTTTTCTACATGTTTTTCTACCACCTCTAGGTCTTTGAGAATTAACTCGTCCTCTATTGTCTCAATATCACGAAGAGGATTAGTGTCTCCTTCTATATGAATTATGTCTCGTCCTTCGAAGCAACGAACGAGGTGGAGAATAGCATCAGTTTCTTTAATGTGGGAAAGGAACTGGTTGCCTAACCCTTCTCCTTTGTTAGCCCCTTTTACCAAACCGGCAATGTCATAGAACTCTACAACGGCCGGTATTTTTTCTTTAGAGTTACTTAGTTCAGTTAATTTATCTAACCTCTCATCAGGTACAGGAACTACTCCCATGTTTGGATCAATGGTCGCGAAAGGATAGTTTTCACTGGTTACAGATTGTTTGGTTAAAATATTAAACAGCGTAGATTTTCCTACGTTTGGTAAACCAACTATTCCTATTGATAATTTAGACATGTTTTTATTTTAGTTTAAGCAGTTGAATAATAAAACGGCGTTATCATCATAACCTTTTTTAATAGGGTAAACTTTCTCAATACTACATTCTTTAGAAAGAAAATCTCTTTTGATGATATTGTCTACCTTAACTACCTCTCCCCTGTTATTTACAACCGATCTTAATATCACAAACTTAACCTTATCCTTTATCTTCTCTGTTCTTTTCTCAATATCAAACATTCCGGTTAAGAAGGTTTTTTCATTGGTATCTATATGATTTCCAACAATTCCTCTTTCTGATCGTAAAGCTACCAAAGGAGCTATTTCATAGCTACCATATATTCTATCATCAACAGAGCTATTTTCTTTTACATACTGAGTGATTTCATCAATAAAATCAATGTTGGAAACCTGAGCGTGATTTTTGATATAAAAGGCAGAGTTATAAAACAAGATAAAAGAAAAGATGAGAGCCATGATAAACACAGAGGTTAAAGGATGTTTTTTAGATGTCTTTTGATATATGTTATAAATCCCCCAGCCGGCTAATATTGCAAAGACAGGAATTAATAACCCGAAGTATAAGTAATAAATATCAGCGTAGAAAATGTAAAAAGATAATCCTACTCCTCCCACAATAAGAGGAAGAAGTATCTTTTTTCTTTTTTTGAAAAAAATACTCAAGAAAGAAAAGATGAGCAAAACAGCGTCCCACTTCAAGAAAAACATAACAATATTCATTTTTGAAATTCCTTCGGTTTTTAGTAGATGATACATAAATACGGAGTTAATGTATGAGTTTCCAAAAACTCCCCATAAGAGAAGGTTTACCGGAATAAAGATAGTAGATACCCCGAAGATGAATTTTAATAATAACTCTCTTTTAGTTACCAAAAGATAGATTAGTATTCCTAACACCGCCACCCCGGCGTATAGTCTAACAAGTAGAGATAGTGCAGCAAAACAACCCGCCAAGAAAGGTTTTTTCTTGTTGTATAAAACATAAAGACTGATTACTAGAAAAAAAACAGTAAGATGTATCCCGGTTGAGAAATCAGAGGTTGTTAAAACAACAAATGAGAAAAGATACAAAAATGAAGGAATTAAAGAATACAATGAAGGTAATATTTTTTTAGAAAAAAGATAAATGAAATAGGCAGATAAAATAACAGCTAAAACAGGAATTATTTTTAAGAAAACAAGGTTTAAGCTAAAAGCTTTTAAAAACCAAAGTAACGGGGTAATCAAGATTATCTGCAAGGGTGGACTAGCTAAGAAAAAATCTTGGTAAGGAAACTGGCCTTCCAAGATCATATTAGACATATAAAAGTAGGTGTTCCCGTCACTGAATTTAAACTCAAGGAAAAATAGCTTTAATATTAAAAATAACAAAGCTATTACAATAAAAATTATTGAGTATTTGTTACCTATTTTATTTTTTAAAAAATTTAAAAATCTTTTCATGATAAAATTAAAACATGAAGCTATCCATCATAATTCCAACATACAACGAAAAAGATAATATTGAAACCCTTGTTACAAGAATAAAAGATCAGCTTGAAAAAGAAAGGATAAAGGGAGAGATTATTTTTGTTGACGATAACTCTCCTGACGGCACGGGGAAAATAATTGATAAACTCTCTCAAAAAAATAACTTCGTTAAGGTAATACATAGAGATAAAAAGAAAGGACTTGGTTCTGCTGTTTCTGAAGGGTTTAAAAAATCTGATAGCGAGATTGTAGGAGTTATGGATGCAGATCTTAGTCATCCTCCAGAAATGATCCCTAAACTTTTCAACTCAGTAGCTATGGAAGGCAATGATTTAGTTGTTGGAAGCAGGTATGTAAACACCGGGGAAATAATAGGTTGGTCATGGAGAAGAAAAATAACTTCCAAGATAGCAACCTTTTTAGGGAGACTTTTTACAGATATAAAAGATCCAATGGCCGGGTTTTTTATGGTAAAAAGACAAGCTATCAAAAATACAGAATTTAACTCAAAAGGTTTTAAAGTTCTCTTAGAGTTATTAGTTAAAAATAACTTTAAAAAAATAGAAGAAGTACCCATTACCTTTCAAGACAGGAAAAGGGGTGAGAGTAAAATGAATTTTAGGGAAATAACTATCTTTTTAAAAAATATTCTTAGTTACGCTAAATACACAAACTTAACAAAACAATTTGTTAAGTTTGGTGTTGTAGGGGTAATAGGAATGATTATAAACTTAGCTGTATTGTACTGCCTAACTACGTATTTAAATATCTATTATCTATTATCGGCAGTAATTGCTTTTGGAGTAGCCGTTACAAATAACTACCTTTTAAATAAAGTTTGGACTTTTAAGGAAAGATTAAAAAATAAGCTATTATCTAAAAGTGTTAAATTCTTAACTGTAAGTCTTATTGCATTGTCGATTAATATTATTTTCTTATATATTCTCACAGATATTTTAGGTATTTTTTATATCTTCTCTCAGATAATATCAATAGGAATAGCTTTTGTAATAAATTTTATAGGAAACAAGAGCTGGACATTTAAGTTAGATTAAAGACTTAACTTCTTTTAATATTTTTTCAGGCACTGGATCTCTTTTCGGACTTTCTCCAGGATATCTCCAGGCAGTAATAATCCTTATTTTACTATTAGCTTGTTTTTTAGCAGGTTGGTACATTACCCATATCTCTTGTCTTTTCTTTGTTTTAGCCACTTTCATAGAGGCTATTGTATCTTCTGCTATCCCCTGCTCTGTTCTTTCTGGATGACGAATTACCCGCTTCACTCGTGAAGCGGAAAGTTTATAATACTTCATTTTTTCAACAACATGCCAGGTCCAGGAATACTTATCGCTGTCTTTAGGTATTTTAAACACGGATATATTTATCTATTGTATTTTCCAAGAAGTTCTGCTTGTTCAATAATATGCCCTTTCATAGCGTTCTCTAGTTCTTTTTTAGAGGCGCCTTCTTGTAAGTTAAGTTCTTGGTCTAAGGCATAGAGTTTAAAACGGTAGGTATGGGTTTTGTCAGGAGGGCAAGGGCCTTTATATTCTTTGTTATTACTCGTCCCGGTTCCATGTATTCCTTGAGGTTCTTTACCTTCTAGAATTTCTTGAGTTGAAACAGGAATATTCCAAACAAGCCAGTGATCCCAAACCTTACCAGCAACTTCTTGGGCATCAGGGTCATCCATAACAATAGCTAAAGACTGAGTGTTTTCAGAAACATTTAATATTTCTAGAGGTGGATTTATATCTTCACCATCACAGGTATACTTTGCCGGAATGGTTCCACCGGACTCAAACGCCGAGGTCTTTAGGGTTAAATTATTCATATTTAGTTCATTGTTATGTTTTTTATCCACAGGAGCTTTTGCATCTTCTGCGGTTAAAACAATCACCCCAATTACGACGATAATGAGGATTATTAATATTGTAATTATCTTCCACATATTTTTATTTTAACCTTCAGGTTTTAAAAATCAAAGTAGTTACTGTTTACTGTTTTATGATAACTAGTTAATATATAAGTAATGTCTAATTTAGCAATATATAGAAAGTATAGACCAAAAACATTTTCAGATGTTTTAGGTCAGGAAATGATTACTAAAATATTAAAGGAAGCCGCAAAGGAGAATAAGCTCTCCCACGCTTATCTATTCACGGGCCCAAGAGGAACCGGAAAAACAACGACAGCCAGACTAATTGCCAAAGTAGCAAACTGTGAAAAAAGACAAGAAGACAAAGAGTTTAGAAAGAAGGGTGAACCTTGTAATGAATGTGAGGCTTGTAAGGATATAGATAGCGGGCGTTGTCTGGATATTATTGAGATAGATGCTGCCTCAAACAGAGGGATAGACGAGATAAGGAATTTAAGAGAGAACGTAAAGGTGCCGCCTTCCTCAAACCCTTACAAAGTTTTTATCATCGATGAGGCTCACATGTTAACTAAGGATGCTTTCAACGCTTTATTAAAAACATTAGAAGAACCACCTGAATACATAATACTTATCCTCGCTACAACAGAAACTGAAAAAATACCTTCCACTATATCTTCCCGCACCCAACAATTTCATTTCAAGTTAGTTCCTCTTCAAGAGGTGGTAGAAAAACTAAAAAACATAGTTAAAAAAGAAGATATAAAAATATCTAATGAAGCCTTGGAGTTAATTGCTTCAAGTGCGGAGGGTAGCTTTAGAGATGCAGAGTCATTATTAGATCAGTTTGTTTCCAGCGGAGACAAAGAGATTACCGTAGAAGAAATAGAAGGTATGATTGGTGAAGTTGGGTTTGATAAAATAAACAAGGTAGCTAAATCTTTACTTGAAGATAACCTTGATCAAGCCTTAAAGATGATCTCAAAAATTGAAGATAACGGGTATAACCTTGCTCAGTTTAACAAAAGCTTGATTAAGCACCTCCGCCAAACAGCGGTACTGAGCTTTACCCCCACAATGGAAAGTGTCTTCAGTAAAAAATTAACTGAAGACCATTTAAATAAAATAAAAGAGAACGCTGAAAAGTTTGAGGAGAAACATTTAAAATTATTAAAGTCCCTAATTAATTCTTACGAACAGATGAGATACAGCCAGTTCCCTATTATCCCTTTAGAAATATCAATAATAGAAGGGTTGAAAAAATAAAGAACACTTTTTAAAAGTGTTCTTTTTTTATGTTGTGAGGTTGGGATGTAATTGGAA
>CAZBVS010000011.1:0-19688 GCA_964495575.1 uncultured Candidatus Saccharibacteria bacterium | reverse complement strand
CCTATCTAATGTTTTCACATCGCTATGAAGGTAGGTTACCTTCATATCCTGTTCCTTGAGGTAATCTGATAAATCCTCTGCCATTCTTTTGGTAAGAGTGGTTACCAAAACTCGGTCACCTCTCTCAATTCTTTCTTTGATCCTAGGAATCAAATCATCAACCTGCCCCCGAGCCGGAGAGATAGTAATTTTAGGGTCCACCAAGCCAGTTGGTCTAATAATCTGCTCTACCACCTGTTCACTGTTCTCTCTCTCAAAATCACCCGGGGTAGCCGAAGTATATATCCTCTGCCCCACCCTTTCCTCAAACTCATCAAACTTCAACGGCCGATTATCAAACGCTGAAGGCAACCTAAATCCATGCTCTACCAAATTCTTCTTCCTCGCCTGATCCCCGGCGTACATTCCTCCAATCTGAGGAACGGTTACGTGAGACTCATCAATAATTGTCAAAAAATTATCCGGTAGATAATCAAGTAATGTAGAAGGTGGTTCCCCTGGCTTTCTTCCTGAAAGATGACGGGAGTAATTTTCTATTCCGTTACAATACCCAATCTCTCTAATCATTGCTATATCATTTCTTGTTCTTCTCTCTAGTCTCTCGGCTTCCAACGGCTTATCTTCCTCTTCAAATTTTTTTAACTGTTTTTTAAGTTCTTGTTCAATTTTTTTAACCGCCTCCTCTCTTGTTTGTTTTTCGGTAATAAAGTGACGAGCCGGAGAAATAAACACCTCTTCCACAACCGGGGTATCCCCAGGCACAAAACCTTTAACCGGGTCAATAGAAAAGATCCTATTTATCACCCCATCCTTCATCTCAAAATCATAGATCTGATCTTCATAAGGAGGCATAATTCTCCAGTTATTACCCCTCAACCTGAAAGTTCCTCGCTTCAAATCAGCGTTTGTTCTAGAAAACTGCATCCTTATTAACTCTCTTGAAAGCTCCTCCCTATCTAACTTGTCTCCTGTTTTGAAATGTAAAATTTTATCCTCATATGTTTCTGGGGCTCCCAATCCGTATATACAAGAAACAGAGGCCACAATTATTACATCCTCTCTTGTCAAAGCAGCGGTAGTGGCAGAGTGACGCAGTTTATCAATCTCATCATTTATCATTGCCTCCTTTCCAATGTATGTATCAGAGTTCGGGATATACGCCTCCGGTTGGTAATAGTCATAATATGAAACAAAGTACTCTACCGCATTATCCGGGAATAACTCCCGAAACTCATTACATAACTGAGCTGCTAACGTCTTATTATGAGCAATAACTAAGGTTGGCCTTTGAACTTTCTCAATTACATTTGCAATAGAAAAAGTCTTCCCACTACCGGTCACCCCCAACAAAGTTTGTTGGTCATAATCTTTTTCTAAACCATCAACAAGCTTTTCAATAGCTTTTGGCTGATCTCCTGCCGGTTCATATTTAGATTGTAATTTAAATTTTTTCATATTTTATACACGAAACGCTCCCCTGTGTCTTATACACCAGGGGGTAACCAAACAATATTATATTCTCCACCACTATCCTAACTAAATAAATAAGTTGGGTCAAATATATAAAAAAGCGGCTGGATAATATCCAACCGCCAAATATTTAACAATGAGCCGAAGCTGAAAAATCAATAAAAAAAGTATTCAACTTCCGAGCCACAACCTTCCAACCTTTTCGAATAGCAACCTCAAAAGGATCACTACTAAACTCATTAACCATCTCCGGATAACACTCCTTCACCTCCAGTTTGAAAAGCTTTTTGGAAAAATAGCTCTCCATATCTTTCTTGTCATCAAAAAATCCTTTGGAAACAACAAACAATTTTTTCAAGTAACGATTCAGTTCACCAAACTCCTCCTCATCTTCTCTTGGTGCTATACCTGGCTCATGATTATCAATATCTTCCTGGGTCACCTTCTCCATTAAGTTGTTTAATAAATATGGAAAAACCGGGATTGACCTTAAATTAGAATGAAGAAAAATATGCCTCACAGCATCATCTTTAGGATTCTTTAAAGCAACAAACAAACTGTCTTTATCATCCCTTACAACCTTCAAAGGAAACTTGTTTGATATCCCTAAAACTCTTGCTATGTGAACCCAGAACAATTCTCTCCAAATATTTAAAAATTTAATTCCAAGTTTTCTATCAGTGTCTAAGTCTTGAATCTTTAATCTTTTTAATGTCTTAAAAAGATTTACTTCTCGATCCTTTAAGGGGTATATTAAACAGTCATGTTTAGCCCTTGAACTAATCTCACTTAGATCATAATCTTCTTCTTTTGCAAGCTCTTTCATAAATTTTTCTAACATTGCAACCTCCTTTTTTATTTTTTAAAAATCCAATCATTATATTAGAGACTTCGATCAATAAAGTCAAAGTTTATAAAAAAACAACCGGATTAATCCGGTTGTTTTTAAAAGTTTGTATTATATAAAATCTATTCCTTCTTCTCTTTTTCATTATCAGAGCCTTCTTCATCATCCTCTTTTTCTTCTTTCTCTGCATTATCTTCTTCTGGTTCTTCCTCTTCATCCTCTCCCTCTACTTTTTCTGGTTTCTTTTCTTCATCTTTTTTTGGTTCCTTATCTTCTTCTTTATCTTCTTCTACTTTCTTGTCTTCTTCGTCTGATTTTTCTTCTTCACCTGAATCTTCAGCCCTCTCTTCTTCCGAAACCTTTTTCTTTGAATGTACAGCTCTTTTATCTCCCTCAACTATTCCTTCTTCAACAAGAAGGTTATATACTCTATCACTTGGCTGAGCCCCACCTTTTTCTATCCAGTACTTTACCCTCTCTTCGTTTAACTCAACCTTGTCCATACCTGGGTCAAACCATCCCAAATCTTCAACAGGCTCTCCTTTAAGTTTGGAGCGCTTCTCAGTTACTACCACTCTATATGTAATTTGACGTTTTCTGCCCGCCGGCTTAAATCTTATTCTTAACATAATTTTATTTTCTTACACACATTAGATTACCTAATAAGATGGAATAAGTCAAAATTATTCATGCGCCATCTGCTCTGCTTCTTCAAGCTTTAAGGATAATACCTGGGAAACTCCATCATCACCCATCGTAATTCCATACAACGAATCCATGATCTCCATCGTAATCTTGTTATGGGTGACAATAATAAACTGAGTTTTCTCTGAAAAATCACTGATAAGTTCTGCAAACCTCCGTGAATTATCATCATCTAAGGCAGCGTCTATCTCATCCAAAACCAAGAAAGGTGGTGGAGAAACAGAAATCAAAGCAAATAACGCCGCCATGGAAACCAAAGTCTTTTCTCCTCCGGATAGCATATCCAAGCTATTAATTTTTTTCTTAGGTAAACTTAAGCTTACCTCAACCCCAGCTTGAAGCTCCTTTTCTTCCTCGCTTAACTCCTCTTCTTCATCCTCTTTCACCTCAGGATAAGCAAGTTTAAGCTTCGCCTTCCCTCCTCCGAACATTAATCTGAAATAATTATTAAACTCTTTGTTAATTAAACTAAATGAT
Organism: uncultured Candidatus Saccharibacteria bacterium; assembly: GCA_964495575.1. Classification (GTDB taxonomy): domain Bacteria; phylum Patescibacteriota; class Minisyncoccia; order UBA6257; family GWB1-50-10; genus DATGCT01. The sequence goes on along the minus strand of CAZBVS010000011.1, from coordinate 16,189 downwards.
TCTTTAAAGTTATCATGAATCTTTCTTTCTAAATCATCGATTAAGTTCTCTAAATCAGAAACTGCCTCCCGTACATCCTCTAACTCTTCCTTCATTGACTCATATCTTTTCTCTGTTTCATTAGCTTCTTCTATCAATGATTTATCAATATCCCCAATAGAGGAAAGCTTGGATCTGTAACGATCAATCTTTCTCTCCATCTTATCCCAATCCTCATCCTCTCCTTCTTCTGTCTTAGGTAGATTCTTAATTTTCTCTAATGGATAGCCTAGTGATTCCCATTTATTCTTCAACTCTCTTAACCTAAAATCAGCTCTTTCTTTGGCCATCTCCTTTTCATTTATTCTGTTCTCAATCTGTCTTCGTTCATTCTTCTTCTTCTCAAGTTCTTCTACCTTTTTTCTAAACTCCTGATTCTTCTCATCCTGCTCAGAAAGAATCTTATCTTCTTTATTTTCTAAATCTTTGATCTCTTTATTTACTCTACCCAGCTTTGACTTTACATCGTTCAACTCATTAACAGTCTCCTGATTAGGCTCCGGCTTACTAACTTTCTTTTCTGAAGAATCTTTAAACAGCTTACTAAACCTTCCTCTCCAGTTATTAATAAAAGATTCATAATCAGAAACCTCTGAAGCCTGATTAACAAACTTCTTGATTAAACTCAATAACTCAGAAACACTGCGTTGGCCACCTTCCTTAGAACGAGACTTGGAAGCCTTTTTCTCATACTCAATCTTTGCCTCCACCCGAGCCATCTTTTTCTCCAACCCCAATCGATCACCCCGCAACCGACTCAACTTCTTCCTTATATTCTTTACCTCATCTTCTTCCTTAACTGGTTTATTCTCTTCCTCTAACCTCTGATCAAGAGCTTTAATTCTCTTAGTTTTCTCATTCTTCTTTTCCTCTAGCCCACTAATCTCATCATCTACTTTATTAATATACTCTGTAAATCGGTAATAATGGTGGGAGAAATATTTATAAGAAACATCATGTAACTTTTTCTCAACCTCACTTCTTTTTTCCCATTTATTCCTCTGCCTTCTCAAAAACTTCAAATGAGGAGCCATCTCCTCCAACTTTACCTCTAACTTCTCCATATTTACTTTTGTTTTTCTTAACCTTCTTTCAGCCGTTCTTTTCTTCAAACGATACTCTTTCAATCCTAATATCTCTTCAATCATCTCCCGCCTTTCAAAATCATCCGCCGCTACAAACACATCAGCGTCTCCCTGCCCTATGATAGAAAGACCTCGGGAACCTAACCTTGCCTGAGCTAAAGTTGAAATCAAATCTTTCAACCTTACCTCTCGATTATTAATAAAAAACTGACTTGAACCTGAACGATCAATCCTTCTTGAAATAGAAACTTCCTCTGCGTCTACGGATAAAATATCACTACTGTTATTAAAAGTTAAAGTCACCCTCGCCAAACTGGAAGGTGATCTCTTAGGTGTTCCGGCAAAGATAAGGTTTTCTAATAAATCTCCTCTTAATTTCTTAGCCTCTCTTTCTCCTAATATCCAACGAACAGCGTCAATAATATTAGACTTTCCAGAACCATTAGGTCCTACTATCCCAATTATCCGATCACTCAAATCAAAATCAGTCTTATCTGCAAATGATTTAAATCCTTGAAGCTCTAATCTTGTTAAAAAATTTCCCATCCTTAGTTCAGTTCATCTAAAGCATTCTTTGCGGCCGCCCTTTCTGCATCCTGCTTTGATTTTCCTTTTCCTTTTGCCCCTAACTTATCATCAAAAAATACCCCGACCAAAAACTCCTTTTTATGATCCGGACCCTCTTCATCCAAAACCTTGTACCAAGGAGTAACTTTCATCTGTTCCTGAACAATCTCCTGTAACAAACTTTTTGGATCGTTGTACAGTTCTTCTTCCATTACCATCTCCAGTTTAGAAAGAATAAAGCGTTTAATAAACTGGCTGGCTATCTCATACCCTTGATCAAGATAGATAGCCCCTATCAAGGCTTCTACAGCATTAGCGTATATAGCCTCTCTCGCTTTATTAGAGGAATGATTCTCTCCTTTTGATAAGAATACCTGCTCCCCTAAATTAATCTCATCAGCAACCCTAGAAAGCATATTGTGATTAACCAGCGCCGCTCTTATTCCGGTTAACTTACCCTCATCAAAATCATCGTATTTTCTAAACAAAAAATCAGTAACTACTAACTCTAAAACGGCATCACCTAAAAACTCCAACCGCTCATTATGAGAAGTTGGCCATTTCTTATTTTCATTCAAATATGAACGATGAGTTAAAGCTTCTTTCAAAAGAAGCTGATCTTCAAAGTCAATCCCTATAACTTTTTCCAAATCTTGCATATTGATTATCGGACCTCAATTCACAAACATCTATGAATCTCTTCAAAAATGTTCGTCAACTGATGTCTAAAAAATTAATTATTTTTTATTCATCCTCTTCTTTTATTTTACCAGACTTTTTCATCTCACGATAAACGGTTCCCATTACTCCGTTAACAAACTTCGGGGAGCTAGCCCCTCCAAAGTTCTTAGCTACCTCTACCGCTTCATTTATCGCTACCTTAGGAGGAACCTCCTTTTTATCAGCATACATTAATTCATATAAACCAATCCTCAAAACATTTCTGTCCGCTAAAGCAATCTTATCCAAAGGCCAGTCAGGAGCGGCTTTTTTGATAACGTTATCAATATCATCTAGATGCTCAATTACCCCCTTAGCAATTCTCCAAGCAAACTCTGGTTCATCAACGTCCGCTCCAAAGTTTTTCATGTTTCTCTCTAGAATATCTGTGAAATTAACTTCCTGGTTATAAAAATCCCACTCGAAAAAAGATTGAAATACTATTCCTCGAATAAGATGTCTGGTAGCCATATATTGCTATTTATTATCCTTTTTCTTTGATCCGGCCTTTCTACCACAATTAGGACAAACCTTATGAGGTAAAGTAGGTGCCTTACAAAAAGGACAAGCAATAACATTTTGTTTCTTCAATTTTTTTTGGGAACGTCTACTTCCAACCTTCCCTTTTGAATCATGTTGTTTTGGTACTGCCATATTTTTTCTAAATTAAATTTATATCTACTTGAATCAGGATAAATCAACCTTTCAAAAAGGTCAACCTGTGAATATCTGAGGGGCCGTGTTTTTCAATCATCTCTCTGTGCTCTAAGGTCCCATATCCTTTATGCTTATCAAATCTATACCCTTTTATTTTATCCTCATACCGTACCATTCTTCTGTCCCGGGTAACCTTAGCTACAATAGAGGCTACCTTTATTGCATTTATTCTCTCATCTCCCTTAACCAAAGACTTATAATCAATCTCTAAATTCAAACCAATCATCCCGTCGGTATATACATTATACTCATCATACTCATCGATCTCCTTATTCTTACCCAACAACCTTCTTACTGATCTTGTAGCTGCCCGGTTAACCGCCTCACTTATCCCTATCCTATCAATCACCCCCGGAGTTACCGAAGAAGTTTCAGAAAATATATCCTCACAACCTAACACGAACTTAAACCATCTTTCTCGCTGCAGCTCAGTTAGTTTTTTAGAGTCTTTAAGCTTAGGAAGTTTTTTTGAGAAATAAAAACGGCTCGGTAATAACACCGAACCTACCGTAACCGGACCTGCTAATGAACCACGCCCTACCTCATCTACTCCTAAAATATATCTTTTCATGATTTAAGAATTAATCAATAAAGCTAATTTTTCTTTCACCTGTTTTATAACCTTCTCTGATGAAGATTCGATAAAATCAACCTTCCGTGCATTCCAATCCAAGCTTCTCACATGATCTGCTAACACAACTCCTTCTATACCTTCCTCACCTAAACCTACCTCAAAAGAATAACCTTTTTCTCTAGAAATTACAGGGCACATCAAAGCCAAGCTAGTTTTCTTGTTATAACAACGAGGAGAAACAACTAAGGCAGGTCTTCTTCCTTTTTGTTCATGCCCCTTATTACTATCAAACTTCACCCAAACTAAATCTCCTGAATCAGGAATATATTCTTCTACCATATTTCTTTACCTTTTAAATTATCCTCAGGAAAACCACCGGGAATATTTTCTTCATCAATATCATCTACCAACTCCTTCAATTTATTTTTTTTGGGGCTTATCACCAAACCTTCCTTCTCAACCTTTATCTCTACCTCTCTGTCTTTGTATAAATCAAGTTTCTCGGCCTCCTTTTTAGGAATCCGGACTGCTAAACTATTACCCCATTTTTTTATTTTTTTCAACATAAATAATTAAAGACTTGTATATACATTATATATACAAGCCTTATAAACATCAACCTGTTAAAATCTCTAATCAAACACTCCCAACTGCTCCACCTTAGCTAAAAACATACTATTCAAATTATTAATTGTCTGTCTTTTTACATTCACCGCTCTTAGATTCCTTTCCACCATCAATCTATCTGACTTATTATCAGACACAACTGCAATACTCAAAGACTTCAAAAAATCATCGATATTTGAGGTATAACCAACTAACTCTTTTACCAACATAACCTCGGCTCGAATAGCTTCCAAAACCTTCTCTTTTTGTTTATCTGACTCGATCTCCAAAGCTACCTTGGTTATCCCCTCCAAATCATCTATCAACGCCACTGACTTATCATGAGCCTCCTTACTCTTTCTTTTTGTGTCATCAATAAGAGACAATGCTTGATCAGTCTTGTTATTCACATCCATATCATTAATCTCTTCAATATTGGAAGCAATAGAGTTTACAATATCAGCAATATCTCCGCTTTCTTCAGCAACCTTCCTGTATCCGGAAGTAAACTTTTCAGGCAAAGGCTCTGGCTTACTCCATGAAGCTAAGCCATAAACAATCCCTAAAACACCGATCACAGCCAGGGTAATCCCGGTTGCTTTCATCAAAACTTTTTTTCGATACTCTTGATTTTCCATATGATTATAATAACATAAGATAGTAGCTTGTCGATACAAACCAACAAGCTACTCACAAGAATATATTCTTTCTTTTAAAAAGTAAAGAGCGGGATTAGTTCAGCGGCAGAACGCCAGCCTTCCAAGCTGGAGACACGAGTTCGATTCTCGTATCCCGCACAACTTAAATCTTTGTAAAAACAATAAACAACGCTATGGCCACTCCTCCTAAAAATGCCAGGAGGGAATGTTTTTTCTTAGACTCTCTTGCTTCCGGCAAAAGATGAGAAGCAGAAATATATATCAAAACTCCAGCCACAAACCCTAACAAAATTCCTTGCACGCTCTTATTCACCCTACTCACAAAAGGATAGGCAATAAAGGCTCCTAAAGGAGTAGTTATCGCCGCTACTAAAAAGGCATATATCTTAGCTGTCTTCTCTTTAACGCCAGCTTTCAATAACACAGTGTAAGTAATCACTCCCTCGGCAAACTCATGAATCACCAACCCTAACGAAGCCAACGCTCCGATTAAAATAGAACTCTGAAACGTAATTGCATAGATTACTCCATCGATTACAGAATGAATTCCTATCCCTTCCGCCGCTGTTATCCCAAAAGCCAAATCCTCTCTAGTTCTTGACCGAAGAATATTATTACTAAACACCATAAACAAAAATCCTCCCAGAGCCGCTACTCCGGCATACGAACTTTGAGATGAAGCCTTCGGCAATACTAATATCAACGGCGTTGAGATTAACATTCCTGCTGCAAAACAAATAAGGTAAGTTTTTAACTTCTTAGCAAACTCCTTATTCTTAGCAATTGTTAAAATTCCAAAACTATTTACCACCGCTGCCGAAACAGCAAATATTGAGATCCATAAAAAAGTACTCATGTTATTTTATTTTTTTAAATATTTATATATGCTTTCAGCAGCTACAGCCCCTTCGGCATTAGCGGTTATAACCTGCTGAAAATGATTAGAGTTATCAGTAATATCTCCTGCCGCCCAGACTCCGTCCAGGCTTGTTCTCTGATCATCACTTACTTTTATATACCCCTTCTTATCCACATCTAACCCAAGATTCTCTGAAATATCAGTATTTGGAACAGAACCAATCTCGATGAATAAACCATCCAATTTCAACTCCTTGCTTTCTTTATAAGGTTGAGTTAACTCTACTGCCTCTAAATTATCTCCTCCTCTCAAAGAAACTACTTCGTTTTCATATACCACCTCAATATTATCCGTATCCGTCACCTGATTCTTCCAAGCCTCAACACAACGAAGCTCATCTCTTCGATAGACTATATATACTTTTTCTGCTAAATCAGAGAGGTATAAAGCAGCGGTAGCCGCTGCATCAGATCCTCCTACTACCCCAACTATCTTATTCTCAAAAAATCTTCCGTCACACGTAGCGCAGTATGAAACTCCACTTCCTAAAAACTGATCCTCCTCTTCAAGCCCTAACTTTCTTCGTTCTGTTCCGGTTGCTAAAACAACTGTCTTAGCCTTATACTCTTCTCCAAAATTAGTTTTCACTACAAAAACTCCTTTCTTTTTATCTATCTTATCAACCATCTCCATCTTCACCTCCGCACCGTACTCTACAGCGTGATCCTTAATTTTTTCTCCCAACTCAGAACCATCTATCTCCGGAAACCCGGGATAGTTACAAACTTTATGAGCATCAGCAATCAACCCTCCTTGCTTAACTCCTAAAACTAAAACATCTAAGTTGTACCGAGTGGTGTATATAGCCGTTGTTAAACCAGCGGGGCCAGCCCCTACAATCAAAACATCATATACTGAGCTCATGTTAAGTTAAATCTTCAATTACTGTTTCAAAGAAATCATACGGCCTTAACCCTACTGCTTGTTTTACTACTTCCCCATCTTTGAAAAATAAAAGATTGGGAATTCCGTTTACGTTATACTCCGCCGCCTTCTTCTGATTATTATCAACATTCAACTTCACAAACTTAACCTTATCTCCATACTTTTCTTCAAGCTTCTCAATAATCGGAGTAATCATCTTACATGGATTACACCACTCCGCCCAAAAATCAACTAACGTTAATTTATCACTCTCTAAAACCTCTTCGTCAAAGTTATCGTCTGTTATTTTTTTAGCCATATTTATTTACTTAATTTAGTTATGCTTTCTAAGACCTTTGAAAACTTTTCTTGACTTGAGTCTTGATAGCAAGTTTTTAACTCTTGCTCCAACAACTTAACTGCCACCTTATTCAAAGCCGACCTCGCAGCGGCAATCTGTTGAGTCATATCAAGACACTCACTCCCCTCCTCATACATTTTTTTAACGGCCTTTATCTGACCCTCCGCTCTATTTAATCTATTAATTATATTTTTATCCTTCATATTTTTATGTTTATTATACCCTACACCAGTATAGTATAGCGGAGATTAGTTCTCTGTCAAGAAAACATCCGTTTGCTATCCCTAAACCAAAAAGTTAAAATGAAAACATAAATCAAACCTGGTATCAAACAAATTTTGTAACGTTACAACCAATATTTCCCTTGAATATAAGGACAAATAGCTAAAAATGAAACAAAAACGCAACTTAATCGTTTTAATACATGAAAGAGGAAGAAATAGTTAAAAAAGCCCGGAAGGGCAATCAAAAAGCCTTTGGCAAGCTATACGACAAGCATATCTCCAGTATCTACCGATTTATCCTTTTTAAAGTAAGCACTAAATCAGAAGCCGAAGACATTACTCAAAAAGTCTTCCTCAAGGCTTGGCAGAACATTCACAGATTTAAAACCAAAAAAGGTGCTAAGTTCTCTAGCTGGCTCTACCGCATTGCCAAAAACGCCGTTATTGACCACTACCGCACCTCTAAAAACCATACTGATATCGAAGACGTAAAACACAGCCAGCAGTTTGCTTTTTCAGAAGATGTAGAACAAAAGCTTCAAGACTCTAAAAAATTTAAAGAAGTAAAAGAAGCTTTAAAAAACCTAACCGAGGATGAACAGGAAGTCATTATAATGAAGTTCATTGAAGAGCTATCCAACAAAGAGATCGGTAAGGCACTTGATAAAACACAGGGTGCTGTAAGAGTTACCCAACACCGAGCCTTAAAAAAATTAAAAACCTTTTTTCAAGAAAATGAAAAATAAAGACAAAATAATTGAAAAAATAAAAGTTCTCAAACAGGTTGAACCTGATGAGGCTTTTGTTAGAGGAACAAAAAGTTTGGTTCTCAACACCAAGCCACACACTCGCTTTATCCCTACCTGGGCCGCAAGTCTTGTTCTCGCCTCTGTCTTTGTTCTTGTAATCGCCTCCGGCGTTATCCTTTCCCAACACCAACCATCCCTCTCCTCTTCTCTAAATCAAAACTCCCTCACCAAAGAATTCAATGAGATGGATCTTAACATGGAGGTAGAAGAGGTTACCTACTCCCAAGACGTTCACGAAACAATAGCTTCCGCCCTTAACGAAATACAAGGATCAAAAACAAACCACATGAACCCTTCTATCATAAAATCAGAAAATAAATATATTAATCAACTTGAATCCACCAAAAACGAAGAAGAGATAGACGAACTTTTAAACAAGGTAATCAACTAACATGAAAGACTTTCTTAAAAAATCAATAACTACCCTTGTTATCCTTACCTTCTTCATAGGTGGAGTTTCTTTTGCTCAAGAATCAGACACGGAAACCAAACTTCAAGAAACAAAAGAGACTGTTAACGAATTAGTAGAAGCCAAAGATGAAAACTCACCCTTTGATATTTCTCTTAGGATAAAAACCTTTAAAAAAGTAATTGAGCTTTCAAAAAGCGAAGCTAAAGACTTAAAGATAAACCTTCTCGCTTTAGAAGATATTAATAAAAAACTTATTCCTTGGCGAGAAAAAGCAGTTAAGGAACTAAACTCAATAACTAAACATTACGAAGATAGACTTCAGGAAATAAGTGAAAAAGAAAGTGATCTAACATTAGAAGAAATTCAAACCATTGCCTCTGATTTTAAAAACTGGCGTGAAGAAAACTACATCCCTATTCAAAACAAGGTTCAAAACTTACTTCTTATTAAAAAAGAAAGTAAGGCTCTTGAAATTGCTAAAAAACGTTTAGAAAAAATAAATAATGATCTCCAGATTCTTCAAAAAGCAAAGATTGGAGATACTGAAAAACTTTTTGAAATGTTTAAAAACGCTGAAGAATTTATCAAAAACGCTGAAGAAGAAAATAAAGAAGCTTCCAAAATATTAATTGAACAATACTCAATCCCCGAACCGAAAGCTACCTCTACCCCGACTGAAAACTCCACCAGTACAGAGAACACCACTACTACAATAGAAACTACTACCAGCACAGAAAAGTCTGCTACCTCTACTCCAGAGATCACAACCTCAACAACTCAGAATACCACCACTACAGAACCTGAATCCACCTCTACCACCGGTATAATGACTATGGAGGCCACAACCTCTACCACTACTTCAACAAAAGAAGCTGCTGGATTAAACGATTCTTCTAAACAGTCAATAAGGGATTTGATAGGCTCATCTTGGAGTAATATCAAGTCAGCCTATCAAATCTTTATTGAAATGAGTGGTTTTGTGAGGAAATCACTCGAATAAAAAATCAAGGTCGAAAGAAAAGCCCCATCCCGAGGATTCTCGGGATGGGGCTTTTTATTTAAGATATAATTCCTATTTTACAGCTTCCTTCAAGTTCTTACCTGCAGAAAACTTAGGAACGGTAGTAGCTGGAATCTCCATCTTCTCACCTGTCTGAGGGTTAACCCCCATTCGAGCGGCTCTTTTAGAAACTCGAAAAGTTCCAAATCCAGTAATACCTACCTCTTCTCCTTTAGCTAAAGTCTCAGTAATGATATCAAAAACAGCGTTTACCGTTTCTTTAGCTTTCTTTTTTGTATCTAGATCAGCGGCTTCATATAACTCTTCAACAAAGTCTCCTTTTTTCATAATTTTATTTTAAATCATTTCTTTCAAGTTGGTCCCAAAACCAACAATCCGACCTTTAGGCTACTCTTTACCTTAATTATAACACATATAATCCCCTCTATTACAAGGATAAGAGCTATCTAGCGTACTCTACTGCCTTTACCTCTCTTATCACCGTGACCTTAATTTCTCCTGGGTACTGAATATCAGACTGTAACTTGTTAGCAATCTTCTTAGCCAACTGGATGGAAGCAAAGTCATCTACCTTCTCCGGTCTTACAAAAACCCTTACCTCTCTACCAGCAGACACAGCGTATACTTTGGTTACTCCATCAAACTCTCTTACTACCTTCTCTATCTCTTCCAAACGCTTCAAATACTTATCCAATGTATCTCTTCTTACTCCTGGCCTTGAAGCTGAGATCGCATCAGCCGCCGCTACAATATATGATTCTGGTGTAGAGAATGGATACTCCTCATGATGAGCCTCCATCGCCTGAATTACCTTGTCATCCATTCCATATTTCTTAAGAAGCTTACGCCCGATCTCAACGTGAGTCCCTTCTACATCATGATCAACCGCCTTACCAATATCATGAACTAAGGCAGCTTTTTTCACTGTATCTGTCTTTAGTCCTAGCTCTCCGGCGATAGTTTCAGAGATATGAGCCATCTCTACCGAATGCTCTAAAACATTCTGACCGTAGCTTGTCCGATACTTCAGTTTTCCAAGAAGATACAAGATTTCTTTAGGAAGGTCTAATATTCCAACATCATATGCAGCTTCTTCTCCGGCCTTCTTAATATGCTCATCAAGCTCTTCTCTGGCCTCTTCCACCTTTTCTTCAATCTTAGCTGGTTGTATTCTCCCATCTTCCAAAAGCTTCTCTAACGCAATCTTAGCTAGCTCTCTTCGTAAAGGATTAAAAGAAGAAAGAATAATACTCTCTGGAGCCTCATCAACAATTAACTCTACTCCTGTTAATCTCTCAAAGGTTCTAATATTTCTTCCTTCCCGACCGATAACTTTACCTTTCATGTCTTCTTCTGGTAAGGCTACTACACTGGTTGTTACATCCCCTACATAATCACGGGCGTAACTCTGGATAGCGGAGGTAACAATCTCTCTACTCTTCTTCTCTACCTCCTCCTTTTTCTCTTTCTCAAGATCCATTATTTTTTTAGCAATTGCTTCCTTGTTCTCTTCTTCTATCTCATCAAACAATCTATCTTTTGCTTTTTCCTTGCTCAAGCCAGCTACTTCTTCTAATTCTAAGACAGCCTTTTCTTTTAACTTCTCAATCTCTTCCTTTTTTCTATCTACCTCTTCTAATCTTTGTTCATAATGTTCTTTTTCTTTCTCTGCCTCCTGTTTTTCTTCTTCTAGCTTATCTTCCTTTTTAAGCAGTCTTTCTTCCTGTTTTCTTAAATCTTTTTTTCGCTCCTTTTCTTCCTCTTGTGCATCAGAAACTATAGCCGAGGCTTTTTCCTTGGCTTCTAAAACAATATCCTTCGCCTCCGACTTAGCAGAATCTAAATCCTTCTTTATTTTTTCCTCTATTGTATTCTGCTGGAGAACACTGTGCCAACGTCGTATAAAATACCCTATTATCACCCCAGCGGCGAGCACCGCCAAAGCGCTCAAGGGGTCTAATCCTAATATCATAATTTAGTTGTGTTAAGTTAGTATTTTTAATCGACATTTTATTCATTAAATAAAATGAATTACTTTCTATAATAGAATTTTATCTGACTTTATTCCCGCTGTCAAAAAAGATAGAATGATAGTATAAACATAAAATAAAAAGATTTAATGAAAAAAACTACCATACTATGTATTCTTGACGGCTGGGGAATCGGAGAAAAAAACGACTCTAACCCAATCTACACCACCAACCCTAAAAACTACCAATACCTTAAAAAAAACTACCAAGGCGGCTCTCTCAAATCATCTGGCTTTGCCGTTGGTCTTCCCTGGGGTGAACCCGGCAACTCTGAGGTCGGCCATCTCACCTTAGGTTCCGGAAGAGTCCTCTACCAACATTATTTAAAAATAAATGACGCTATTGAATCCGGTGAATTTTTCAAAAACAAAGCTCTCAAAAAAGCGTACGACCATGTAAACAAAAATAACTCCGCGCTTCATTTAATCGGTCTTCTCACCGAAGGAGCAGTTCACGCCCACCTTGATCATCTCAAAGCCTTAATCAAAATGGCTAACAAAAATAACATTCCCCACCTCTACCTCCATCTTTTCACCGACGGACGAGACTCCGCCCCCCACTCCGCCGGAAAACTCCTCAAAGAACTCAGAGAAACAATACAAAGAGAAGAAAAAGGAGAGATAGCCTCTATCTCCGGTCGATACTACGGCATGGACCGGGACACCAACTGGAACCTGGTTGAAAAAACATATCAGATGCTCATGGGTAACGCTCCCAAGAAAAAAATAAAAGACGCTCTCCAGGAAGCGTATGACAAAAAACTAACTGATGAGTATGTAAAACCATTCATTGTCAAAAAACATCCTATCCAAAATAACGACGCCGTTATCTTCTTCAACTTCCGGGAAGACAGATCAAGAGAGCTTGCCAGCTCCTTTATCAAACCAGAGTTTGATAAATTCAAAACTAAAAACTTCCAAAACCTTTATGTCGCCACCATGACCAGATATGACGATGATCTTCAAAACCCAGTTGCTTTCTCCTCCCCAAAACCAAAAAACGTCCTTGGAGAGGTTCTAGCTAATAACAATAAAATGCAGCTTCGCATCTCAGAAACTCAAAAGTACGCTCATGTAACTTATTTCTTTAACGGTTTAGAAGAAGAACCTTTCGAAAATGAGTTCCGTATTCTCATTCCTTCTGAAAAAATAGAACACTACAACAAACGTCCTCGCATGAGAGCCGAGGAAATAACTAACCGAGTTACCGTATCCCTACAAAACAATGAGTTTGACTTCATCCTTATGAACTACCCCAACCCTGACATCATCGGCCACACCGGTGATTACCAAGCTGTCACCGAAGCAATAAAGTTTATTGACAAGAAACTCAAAAAGCTCGCCCAGACCGCCCTCTCAAACAACCATACCCTCATTATCACCTCCGACCATGGTAATGCAGAATGCCTTATCGACCCTCAAACAGGTGAAAAAAGAACCGAGCATGAAGCTAACCCTGTTCCATTTATAATAGTAGATAAAGAATATAAAAAAGAATCTCCTTCTTCAGGAGATCTTCAAAGAATAGGCATCCTTCCTGATGTTGCCCCTACCATTCTTGATTTAATGAATATCCAAAAACCAAAAGAAATGACCGGCAACTCCTTGCTTGATTCTCTTTAATCTAAAATCTTATAACGATTAATCAGGTAAAGAATCAATAAACTCATCTACGTTTTCAAAAACGTAAACCCTTCCTTTCTTTAAATCTTCTAAAGATTCATCCAAATCTTTATAGGCTTCTTTGGAAAGCTCAACTTCTTCATCTTTAGAAATTGTTACCTGATCTTTATCTTTTTTTACCATATTCATATTTATTACTTTCATGCTAATCAACCTACTACTCTCTTGTACTAGTTGCTACCTCCCTATCTCTCTCCACCTTGGCATTATTCGAAACAAAAAGTCCCGGCATATACGCTAACACTAGCATCAAGACCATAAAGAACACAATCATTCCTACCACCCAGCTTCTTATTTTTTCTTTAGTTTGTTTTTTCATAAGATTTATATCAATGAACTTTGTGATTTATCAGGCTCAGAGTACTCAATCTCCACCTTATCCATATCCGGTAATCCTTTTTTAGGAACCCAGATATACCCTTTCTCATATATTATATCAAAAACACCCTTAGTTACCTTTACATCCTGGAGGCAATAGTCCTTTAAATCCTGAATATCCCCTCTCTCATACATTTTTACCGCCTCAAGCCCATGACTACTCTTCCCCTCCCCCAAATTGGCCTCAGCAAGCGGATCAAGCCCTATTCTACGCCCTAATCTATCGTATATCTCCTGGAATATATCAAAGTGTGGTACGGCGGATAGCTTGAAGTCATAATGTTTCTCTAACACCGGAACATCAAACTGTTTACTTGAAAACCCGATCAAAGGATCAGCCTTCTGTAGTACCTCTCCTAACTCATCCATCTCATGCTCATCAAATACCTTGTACTCATTATCGTTGTATGAGTACAAAGCTACTACGGAAACCTCCAGCTTATCAATATTCTTCTTCCCTCCTACATCACGGAAGGTATTCTTTGTCTCTATATCAAAAACAATCTTGTTATCCATGTTTTATTTAATTAACAATGCCTATCCGCTACCGAACTTGCGGCATAGCTTTCTGGTTTAGTTCGAGGCTCAAAGTTATTCGCCCTGATCATTCCTACCACCTCCTGAATCAAGATACTAGTCGCTCCATTACTCCCTACATCAGCGTGAATCTCAAAATCCCACTCCAGATCACCTAGCCCTTCTTTGAACACTGAAAGCATGTTCTGAGCTATATCTAAAGAGATAGTTACCTCGTTGATAATTCTGTCTCGCATCGTGAAAAACTTACCTCCTTTTACTCTTCTCCAAAAATACTTTCCTCCGTTCCCTATTCTATGAACCACGATAGCGGTTACAAAATCAGCTCGCCCCTCATTCAACCCTTCAGAATCAGTACCAATAATTATCTTATACTCATACTCCGGCTTACTCTTTATATACTCTGATATCTCCCCGACTACCTTTTCGGGGGATAAATCTCTTCCGTATGAATCTTTGAACTTATACTCTTCCATACCCTCAATATACATACTTCAACAAACTTTTTCAACAACAAAAAACGGCTCAAACATTTGAGCCGTTATAACTTATCTAAAACTACCTTAATCTTCGTCTTCTTTTATTTTTTTACTAAATTTCTATTTAATCAATTTTATCCAAAATAAAATTCTTTAATTTTGTAGCATCCTCATAAGCTTTTTCCGCATCCTCAAAATCAACATCTGGAAAGTCTCCCGGATAACGAGTCGAAATATAAAATGCGCTAAGCTTGGCTGCAATTTCTTCAAAATTTAGAAATCTTTCATTAATCCTTGAACACATCTCTATTAAACGTTCCAGTTGATGAATTTTTAAAAATCCCTCGCCCTTGTATACTAAATATCCTTTCAAATATTTTTCCGCTAATTGTTGGCTTAAAAAACAAACTGTGCTTGGAGCTCCATCTTTACTATTTAAAATACCTTCGATTGATAGTTCGTCGTCATGAGCCTTGCCAAACCATTCTTGAGCTAATTTTTTCTTATTATTTTTCATATAAAACCTTGCCTTTATTAATCATATTTTCCACAAAAAAATCACCTAGTTTCAATCTTTTTGATATTTCATCAGGAGTGTAAATTAAAACATCAACCGCTGCTTCCTTCCCTATCAATCGTCTTATCCTCGTTTGATCTTCAAAAAAATTACCTTTATCTTTTTTTATTATCAAAAAATCATAATCGCTATCCTTACTTGGTTCCCCCCAAGCATAAGAACCAAAAAGAATGATTTTTTCAGGATTATAGTTATCTACAATCCTATTTACCATCTTTTTAAGACTAATTTTTGTTTTAACAGTCATACAAAAATTATACCGAAACGTCTATTTTTAATCAAGAAATTTTAGCCTCTTTTAATTAAACTTTTTCAACAACAAAAAACGGCTCAAACATTTGAGCCGTTATAACTTATCTAAAAACCTTACTCTTCCTCAAGAGCTTCCTCTGATTCTTCAATCTTTGATTCTATCTTATAAAACTTCAACAAAGAGAACACTAACAAACTACCCACCAGAACTCCTAAAAGATTAAAGAAGAAGACAAAGAAGTTATACCGGATCACCTCAATCTCTAACACAGAAAAACCTAACCCTACCAAAGCCAACGGCGGCACTAACGCCACTGCCACAGCGATCCCCGGTAATATCTCATTAATCTGCTTCCTTACCCAGGCTAACGTTGCTGCAAAACCAGCTGATAAAGCAACTACAAAATATAGCACGGCTCCTCTTAAACTATTATCCAAAGGGAAAAACGTTGGTTTTCCATCCATCCCAAACAATATTCCTAATATTAAGCCTCCTAAAAACACTACCGCTAAAGACTTTAATACAAATATAGCTGTTTTCTTAGTAAAGCTTATATCCCCTACCGAAACTCCTAAGCTTACTAATAAAATAGGTGTTAGCACCGGGGTAACCATCATTCCTCCTATCACCACCGCTGCGTTCCCTACTATCAATCCTGCCGCTACAATAATCGAAG
>CAZBVS010000010.1:0-24332 GCA_964495575.1 uncultured Candidatus Saccharibacteria bacterium | reverse complement strand
ATAAATTTAATATCACAAGAAGGTAAAACGAAAGAAGAAATCAGAAAACCAATAAGAATTAAGTTAGGAGCAATACCACCTATGTTTAAAAACCCATTACTCTGTAATAGAAGAAGAGTAATAAAAATAAGAAAAAGAAGGAGAAATCTATTTAGAATCTTCATGTTTTATGGAAAATTAACAAAAACTTTTACCTCTGTAATTTGATCAAGGTTGTAAGGGATATTCATTACACCGGAGTTCCAAATTTGATCGTTTACCTCTTTAATATTTTTTACCTCCCCTATTAAAGCTTTGTAAGGAAAATCAGGAGAAATATTGAAAACAAAGTCACCTTCTTTAACCTGACATTCTTTAGGGATTAATTCTAGTTTAGGAGGTTGCCCCCCTTTCATTACCGCTTTATTAGAAGCGCTATTTATCCCAACACTAGTTTTCCAGCTCGGATCAAAAACAGTCTGGACCTCAGATTGGCGTCCGTTAACAGACACTATCTTACCTACCAAAAACCCATCCTTTGTTAATACAGGAAGATTCATTGTAATTCCATCATCTCTCCCAGCGTTTATAATTAAAAGTTCCTTGTTATTAAATGGATACCTTGAAAAAACTTTAAAGATTTTTCCTTCTTCTAATTCTGAGACAGTTTCTTTTTCAAGATTATTTATTTTAAATCTTAAACTTTCATTTTCTCTTACTAACTCGTTATATTTATTGTAATCAAAGGAACCACCTGTAATCCCGGCAAGAAACATCTTAGTATCCTGGTAAGCAGTATCAAAAGCAGGCCGGACAAAAACTACCAAGCCTATGACTAAGAAAAGTAAGACTGTAGGAATTAGATATTTTAAGGATTTCATAATTATAAAATTTATATAGTTATTAGATACTCACAACTATATTCTTTAAATAGCTGGTTATTTTAAAAGTTTAAGACCCCACTTCTTTTAAAGAAGCGTCAGTTAACAAATGAGAGTACTCATCAAGATTTTCAGTAATCACGCCAGAACCTCGAGCTACACACGTTAGAGGTTCATTGATAATGTGAACATCAACACCAACTTCTTTCTCTATTAACTCATCAATCCCTCTGAGCATGCTTCCTCCGCCACAGATATAGATACCATTTTTAAATATATCACCTACTAGCTCAGGAGGCGTAATCTCAATTAGATCTTTCAAGTTTTTAATAATTTCTTTCAATAATTTAGAAAGCCATGATCTTACAGTGGTATCTTTTATCTCAACCTCGGTAGGTAAACCACTAGAAACACTTCTTCCTCGAACATTAATATCAAGCGTCTCAGATTGGGGAACCGCAGCTCCTACCCCCAACTTTATTTTTTCAGCAGTTGGTTCACCTATCTTTAGATTTAACTCATTCTTTACTCCTTTAATTATTTCTTTGTCAAAATAGTTACCGGCTATCTTCAAACGTTTTGAAACAACAATTCCGTTCATGGAAATAATCGCCATATCGGTTGTCCCAGCACCAATATCAACTATCAAGTGTGCAGTCGGTTCAAAAATATTAAGATGGCTTGAGAAAGCAGCGGCTAAAGGTTGTTCTAAAAGATAAACTTCATTTGCTCCGGTTTCTTTCAAAAGGTCGATAACAGACTTTCTTTCAACCTCAGTAAGGTTAGTAGGGACAGAAACGATAACATCAGTAAACAAAGACCAAGGTAGCTTCTTATTTTTCAAAAAGCTTCTAATAAGTTCTTTGGCCATATCAAAATCTGCAATAACACCATTTGCAATAGGGCTCATGGCAGTAATATGGGAAGGGGTTCTGGAAACCATTGCCTTAGCTTTTTTGCCTACTGCTACAACCCGGTTAGTTCGGTTGTTATAAGCTACTATCGAAGGATCATTAATAACAATCCCTTTTTCTTTTAAATATACTTGGGTCGTGTCTGTCCCTAAATCTATTCCTAAAAGTTTTTTGAATAACATAATTTATTAATAAGATTTAGCAAAAATTACTTTATGTTTAGCTTCTTTACCACATTTTATACATTTACCACTAATTGGTTTATTATCCTCCAAAGGAATACACCGAATAGTGGCTTTAGTATCATCTTTTATGCTAGTCTCACAAGCTTCATCCCCACACCAATCAGCGTATACAAAACCTTTCTCAACAAGATCTTTAAATTCTTGATAATCAGTAGTCTCATATGTATGATTCTCATTAAATTTCTTAGCTTTGTTAAGCAGCTTTGACTGAATATCAGCTAATGTTTCTTTAAGTACCTCCTCTACCTTATCAAACTCAACTTCAAATTTATCACCATTATCTCTTCTTACAAAAACAACCTTTCCCTTTTCTATCTCATTCTCCCCTATCTCGATTCTAACAGGAATACCCTTCTTTTCCCATTCATAAAACTTAGAACCAACACTTTCATTTTCACGATCATCAAACTCAATTGAAAAAGAAGAGAGTGAATCTTCAACACCATGAGATTTTTTAAGAACTTTATCTTTATTACCATCCTCTTTCCAGATCGGGATTACAACAGCGTCAATTGGAGAAATCTTAGGAGGTAAAACAAGACCTTTATTATCAGAGTGGGCCATGATCAAACCTCCAATTAAACGAGTGGAGACCCCCCAACTGGTCTGCCAAACATACTGATTCTCATTATTCTTATCAGAGTATGTAATATCAAAAGCTTTTGCAAAGTTTTGGCCTAGATTATGAGAAGTTCCCATCTGTAAAGCTTTTCCATCCTGCATCATTCCTTCAATAGTGTATGTTCTTAGAGCTCCGGCAAATTTCTCTGATTCTGATTTAAGGCCTGTAAATACAGGGAGGGCCATATACTCTTGAACAAAGTCTTGATAGACTTCTTTTAAAATATTTAAAGTTTCTTCTTCAGCTTCTTCCTCACTTTTATGAGCCGTGTGACCTTCCTGCCATAAAAACTCGGTGGTTCTCAAAAACAGGCGAGGTCTCATCTCCCAACGAACTACGTTAGCCCACTGGTTAATCATATATGGCAGATCACGCCATGAATCTATCCATTTAGAGAAAGCTTTATTGATAATTGTTTCTGAAGTAGGACGAACAACAAGCGGTTCATCAAGTTTTTTCCCTCCCGCATGAGTAACCACAGCAAGTTCAGGAGAAAATCCTTCAACATGCTCTTTCTCCTTTGAAAGATAGCTTTCAGGAATGAACATCGGAAAGTATACATTCTTAGCACCTGATTCCTTTATTTTTTTATTTAATATATTTTGAAACTTTTCCCAGATTGCATACCCGTGAGGACGGATGATCATAGAGCCTTTAGTTTCAGCGTGCTCTGCTAAATCAGCCTCTTTAATTATGTCGTGATACCAATCAGAAAAGTTTTCTTCTTTTTTTGTAATTCCTTTACTCATATACTTCACTATATCAATTAAGTGGATAAAAAGTAAACCCTTTAGACTATAAAATAAAGTTTGATATATCCTTGATTGTTACTAAGATCATAAGAATTATCAACAACATAAAACCAGCAACATTAATCCCTGCTTGAAACTTTCTAGAAACAGGGCTTCCTTTTATCTTTTCAATCAAGATAAACAAAAACCTCCCCCCGTCTAAGGCAGGAAATGGTAAGGAGTTTAAAACTACTAAGTTCAAAGATATAAGAGCAATAAACTGGACTAAGTAAATAAACCCTACTGATCCAGTTTGTTTTGTAATTACAAAAATACCAATTGGACCAGCAACGCTTTTAACTATTTCTGGATTAGTAAAGATCCCGGTGATTATTTTGTAAAAACCTACAGCAACCCTCTTTAAGATAGATCCTGTAGTTTTAACACTGTAAAAGATGCTACCAAAAAATCCTCGTTTCTCTATCCCCATATCTACCAAAGCAACTCCTAAACTACCTTCTCCTTGAGGAGGGTTCTTTCTAGCTAAAACTTCTTTTTCAAAAACTTCCTCTCCTCTTTGAATGGAAAGACTAACTTTTTCTCCTTTGTTCTGGTTGATGGCATCAATGAAATCATCAACCGGGATAGGGTCAGAGAGAGATTTATCAGCTATTTCTAAACCTATGATAATATCACTTGCTTCTATGCCCGCTTCAGCTGCTGGAGAGCCTTCCATAACAGAAGCTACTCCTAAATGTTTTGGAGCGCCAACCATAAAAACTATAGAAAGCAAAAACCAGCCTAATAATATATTCATGAAAACTCCAGCTAAGATTATCACCGATCGTTTCCAAGGCTTTTGATAAGCGAAGCTTCTTTTGTAATTAGGGTCAGTTTTGTCAATTGAGACTGAATCCTCTCCATGAATCTTAACAAAACCACCAAAAGGCAGAGCGTTTATCGAATATTCAGTTTCTCCATATTTCTTTGAAAAAATACGAGGAGGGTACCCAAGACCAAACTCATTTACCTTCACTCCAAACATTTTGGCAGCAAAAAAATGACCCAGCTCATGAACCAGGATTAAGATCGAAAGACCTATGATGACATATAATACGATCATATTATTAAGTATTAATCCTCAATTTTTTTCTTCTTTTTCTCAAATGACTCTTTTATTTTTTTGTTAATTTCATCAGTCTCTTTTTGAACCTCCTCTTTCAAACGATACTTATCATCCTCACTTATATCACCAGCATCTTCTTTACTTTCTATCTTTTTATTAACTTCATCACGAGCATTTCTTATCTCTATGCGATACTCTTCTACTATCTTTTTTATATGCTTGGTTAACTCTTCCCTTCTCTCTTTAGAGAGTTCCGGCATGAATATTCTTATAGTCTTGCCGTCAGCATTAGCTGATAAACCAAGATCAGAAGATTTTATAGCATCAGAGACACTTTTAACTGCCTCATTATCCCACACCTGGATCACAATTTCTCGGGGAGGTTTTACCTGAATTGAGGCAAGATGACTTAAAGGTGTTTTTGAGCCATAATAGTTAACTTCTAAATCTTCTACTAAAGAAGCGGTGGGTCGATTAACTCGAACACCTTTTAATTCTTCTTTGTACTTCTTAAAAATATTATTTAATCTCTTTTGATATTCCTCTGTTATGTTGTTCATAAATAGTAGTTATTAGTATAAGATGATAATTAAATTCTATCAATTTTTACTCCCTGTTAATACAGTACCCGGAATACATTGTGGTTTTAACACCGCCGGTAACTACCTCCACATACTCACTCCGTCCATCTTCAGAAATTTCTTTCTCTTTGTTAATTATATACCCTTTAGGTGTTACAGGCTGATAGTTTTCGTATCCATCAACTTCTTCGTATTCTGCGTTATAAGTTACACAACCCTCTGAATCACAGTGAGCGATTAATGATTTATCTCGATCAAGAAGAGTAAACTCTGCTTTAGGTGATTCCTTTACACATCTGTCACGGGAACATACTTGTTTGGTATCTGGAAAACAGGCGGTGGTAAAAGAAGGAACACTGTCATCTTTAACAGAGAGCGCATTCTGAGTCTCCTTATCAGAAGACACCTTATTTAATTGATTCTTGATTTGATCAGCAATTTTTTCGATAAAACTTTTTTCTTTGTCTTCTTCTAATTCTTCTTGAGGTTCGTTATCTTTTACCTGGTCTTTGGTTTTAGACTGAGGTAGCAGGTTTTTAAAAAACTCTACATCAGCTTCTGTCGAGGTTGAGTTAGAGTTATCTTCAAAATCAGCAATGGTAGAAGTTGATTTATTAGAAAAGAAATTTTTAACCTTATCTTTCACACCTTCAACAGAGTAGGAATCATTAAACTTCATCTGGAAACCATCCTCCGAAACTTCCGGAAGTTTTGTTGGCTGCCCACCGGTAACTAAAAACAGAATACCGGCAGAAATACCTAAAGCTACTATTAATCTGATTAAGAAGCTTCCCATTAGTTTTATTTTATCATATAAGTTTAGTTATTTTTTAAATCTACTCCCCAAAAGCCAAGTTCAGCCTGTTTTGCTTTCTCTTCAGCCTCTATTATTTGATCCTGATATTTTATATCTGGAGGGTAGCTATAAATGTTAGCGTAGCCAAAGCGAACAAGTTGAAGATTTATAAACATGTCTCCGAGATAAGCATAGCGGAGCAGTCGACCATACCGATCACGGTTTCTAATATCTTTTTCCAGTTTTACCTCTTCATTTAAAATTAAGCCTTCTAAAAAATTAGCAGCTTCTTTTGAGTATGGTTGAGAAAACTCTGGAGCATCAATACCGATTAACCGCACCTCTTCCCCATTTTCTATGATAAAAGAGTCGCCGTCTATAACCTTAGTTACCTTAACAAGCTCAGGTTTTTGATTCTCTTCAGGTTTTAAAACCTGAGAAAGATTAGCTTCTTGAGGATTATTAGTTTTTTTAATAATCCCTTTGTCTATGTCTGTTTTAAAAACAAAAACAGAAAAAGAAATAAAAATAACAACAGTTATTATTAATATCCTTTTTAGATCTTTGATGCTCATTTTTTATTTAATATGTGCTGAACAGCCTTTTTCTGAAGCTTAGGGTTTAAGGAAAATCTTTCTACTTCTGTTTTTTTATCAAGTAGTTCTTTAATTTTTTTAGAGTTTAATTTTTTATCTTTCAAAAATAGATTAGTGATTTTTTTATTCAAAAATCCTTCCAGATCATCACCATAATCAAGATTATCATTAACAATATGAATAGCTCTACCAATGCACCCAAAAGAAAGGCGGGCAATTTTTTCTGATTCTTTATTAGATACCTGAAAGTCTTCTTCTAATATTTTTTGTATTTTTTTAGTGGAAATTTTTCGAAAATAATTTTCTTGAAGCCGAGATAACAAGGGTGGTAACAAAGATCTTTTATCATTGGTTATGAATATAAAGGTAACGTGGTCAGGCGCTTCCTCAACCAACTTTAAAAGGCTGGCCTGAGCCTGACGAGTTAATCTATGAGCCTCATCAATAATTATTAAACGCTTATCTGAAACTAACGGCTTTTGATGAAAAAAATCAGATAACTCCTTTAGTTGATTAATACCTATTGTTTTTCTATCTTCGGGATGTTTGATAATCACAGCATCAACTAAAGGTTTTTCTAGAATATTAAATTTTTGATATTCCAAGAAATAAGCAAGGTGTTTCGCAAAATGAAATTTACCTATCTGGTTTTCACCAAAAAAAAGATACGCGTGAGAAAGCATATCCTTTTTAACAAGATTTTTAAATATCTTCTCTTTTTCTTCGTGACCGTACAACATATTCAATACGGTTTTAAGAGCGTTTATTTAATAGAGTCCTCTTATAAACATCGATGTGACTCAATATTTTAGCAGTGCCTTTTGAAACACAGTAAAAAGGTGTTTCAGCACGGTAAGCAGGTACCCCTAAAGATCTTTGGAAAAAATTATCAATCTGTCGTAGTTGAGAACTACCACCAGAGAGAATAATCCCCTTCTCCATTATGTCCGCCGCTAACTCAGGAGGAGTAACGTTAAACACTGACTGAACCTCGTTAACAATGTCTACAAGATGAGGGTTTATTGCTCCGGCAACTTCATCTGAGTCTACGATGAGATCTTTTGGTAACCCGGTTCCTAAATCACGACCTCTAATCTTCATCTCCATCTCTTTTTTACCAGTTAAAGCGGTGCCAATATTAATCTTTATATTCTCAGCAGTTGTTTCACCAATTGCTAAACTGTAATTCTTTTTAATATAATCTGATATTGATCTATCAAATAGATTACCAGCTACTCTCAAGCTAGACCAAGCAACTATTCCACCCAAGGAAATAACGGCTACCTCCGTAGTACCACCACCTATATTTACAATCATATTCCCTTCTGAGGAATGGATAGGTATCCCAGCCCCCAAAGCGGCTAAAAGTGGCTCTTTGACTAAATGAACGTCTTTAGCGCCGGCTTCTTTAGCGGCATTCATTACAGCTCTGAACTCAGTGGAGGTAATACCAGCTGGTACAGAGATAACTACCTCCGGACGGAAAATATTAAATGAACCCACACTCTTGTTAATGAAGTACTTAATCATTTTTTGAGTGATGTAGTAATCAGCGATAACTCCTTCTTTTAAGGGTCGGTAGGTCACAATATTGTCAGGAGTTCTCCCCACCATTTCTTTGGCTTCTGCTCCAACAGCTAAAACTGAATCATCCGGCTTTCTAATAGCTACGGCTGTTGGTTCATTAATAACAATCCCTTTTTCAGGGAGAAATACCAAGGTGTTAGTTGTACCAAGATCAATACCTAGTCTTCTTGTGAACATGGTTATGGATAAATAATGATTTTATAATCTAGTTTTATTTTGTCTTGTAATGACTTAAATGTCAATTAAAAACACCCGGAATTACCCGGGTGTATGAACACCAAGCGGAAAAAGGATTATCTCTTTCGCCACTGCTTGGATCTTCTTGCACCCTTTAAGCCAGGTTTCTTTCGTTCTTTCATTCTTGGATCACGGGTAAGAAAACCATGAGGTTTCAACGATTTTTTCCACTCTTCATTATGCTCTACCAAAGCGCGGGATAACCCCAACCTGATAGCTTCAGACTGGGCATTCAAACCACCTCCTTTAGTTTGAACAGTAACCTTAAATTTCTTATCTAAAACTTCAAAAGGAGCCACTGCTTTCTTCTGATGTTTAGGTTGAGAAAAGTAATCTACTAGTTTTTTATCATTAACTTTAAAGGTTCTTCCTTTTGAATCAGGGTATATTCGAACTCTGGCTGTAGCTGTTTTTCTTCTGCCTACTCCTTCAATATATTTTTCGTTCTTTTTTTTCTTAGCCATGTTAATATATTTTTATTTATTTTTCTACTATCATGTTAGCAAGTCTTTTTTTAGTCAATCGGTTTTTAGGGAGCATTAAACGAACAGCGTGTCGGATAACCCACTCAGGATCTTTTTCAAATACTTCACCATATTTCTTCTCACTTAAGTGGCCAGGTCGACCAGAATGTTTGTAATAAACTTTCTGATCATACTTTTTACCGGAGATTTCCAAATCTTTAATGTTTTTGATAATAACTTTTCTATCGGCTACCTTACTAGGATCATATGAAGGATCATCTTTCCCTTGAAGCACATGAGCTATTTTGCTAGCTAAACGGCCTAGCTTTTTACCTTTTGCATCAAATGTATATTCTTTTGTTTTTTTACTATTAGTCATGTTTTATACAAATTCTATGACAGCCATTTTAGCACCATCATGGGTTCTTCTTTTAGCTAATTTTAAGATTCTAGTATACCCTCCTTCTCTGTCTTCATACCGAGGGGCAATCTGATGATACAGTTTATACGCAACGTCTTTAGGTAAACGTTTCTGTAACATTCTTAAGCTTTGAACATCCTGTTTCTTACCTCGGGTAACTAACTTTTCAATAAAAGGACGCAGCTCCTTTGCTTTTGCCTCAGTAGTATTAATCTTTTCATGCTGAATAAGGCTAGCGGCTAAGCTATTTAAAAGTGCTTCCCGCTGACCTTTTTTTCGGCCTAGTTTTCTTCCTTTTTTTAAATGATTCATATTTAACTATGCTGTCTTGTTTTGTGTGATTTTAATCCACGTTCGCTTTTTGCCTCGAAGCCACATACATCACAGATGAACTTATCTTCTTCAGAAGAGTCCTCTTCTTCTTTTTCATTTTCTTTCTTGTCTTTTTTCTCTTTTTTATCTTCCTTTTTTTCTTCTTTTTCTTCTTTCTTTTTCTTTTCTTCAGGGCTTTCGTATATTTTTGATATTTTATCAAAGTGATCCTTAAGAATATTGGAGGCTTTGTGAACTGCTACAGAAGGTTTAACAAAACCATCTGTTTCAACAATCATTTTAACTCTGTTATAATCTGTCCTTTCCCCTACTCGCATATTCTCAACTGAGAACCTAACATTCCTAACTGGAGAGTATACACAATCAAGCATAATAGTTCCGATAGGGAGACGTTCATCTTTTCTCTCTTCAGCAGGAACATAACCAAGTCCTTTTTCTACTGTAATCTCCATATCAAGTTCTGCTTTCTTGTCAGTAAGGGTAGCTATTTTTAAGTCTTTGTTAATTACTTCTACTAACGCTGTTGATTCAATATCACCAGCAGTAACTTCTTTCTTTCCTTTTACTTTTAGTTTTAAAACTTGAGGTTCATCAGCCTCAAAATCAAACCTTATTTTTTTAAGGTTTACTTTAAAGTTAACTACATCCTCCATCATCCCAGGGATGGTAGAAAATTCATGCTTAACTCCTTTTACTTTAATTTGAGAAATAGCAGCCCCAGGCAAGGAAGAAAGCAAAGCTCTTCTTAAAGAGTTTCCTACTGTCATTCCATAACCTCGGTACAGACCTTCAATATGAAACTCTCCTTTTTTGTCAGTTTCTTCTACAGTTTTTATTTTGACGTTTTCGCTTAAATATTTATATGACATTTTTAAAAAATATTTAAATTTATCGACTATAAAACTCTCCGACTAAGTTTATATCAAAAGGAAGAATAGCATCTTCACTAGGTTGACCAACACACTTTCCTTCAAATTTATCTTTGTTAAGTTTTAACCATTCTGGTGGTTCATGCTTCTTCAATCTAATATCAAGGTCATCAAATAGACCAATATCTCTAGACTGAGGTCGGATTGTTATGGTGTCCCCTTCTTCAACTTGATAAGAAGGAATATCAACTTTTCTTCCATTTACCATTATGTGGCCATGATTTACAGCCTGTCTGGCCATTCTTTGAGAAGGAGAAAAGCCAAGATGAAACACAACGGTATCTAATCTTTTTTCAAGAATAGAAACTATTTTTTTAGGGTCACCAGCATGTTCTTTAAAAAGATTAGCCATCTGTTTATTAGTTAAGCCATAAACGATAGCAATTTTTTGTTTTTCTTTAAGCTGACGAGCATACTCTGAAGGTCTACGGCGTCTCTTCTGGCCATGCTGACCAGGTGGAAAAGGTCTTCGAACCATTACACATTTATGAGAACTACACCGTTCCGGTTTAAGGAACAGTTTTTCATCTAAAGCTCTTTCCTTTTTTTCTTTTGCTCGTCTACGCATAATTATGTTTTATATGTTTATATATTTATACTCTTCTTGATTTTCTTGGTCTTGGACCATTATGAGGGATCGGGGTTGTGTCAGCAATGGCCTGAATATCAAACCCTTTAGAAGCCAATGTTTTAATGGCGGAATCTCGACCAGGGCCAATTCCTTTCACAAACACCTCAACTTCGGAAGGACCTGTTCTAGAAAGCTTTTCGGCAATAGCACCAGCAACCTTAGAAGCAGCAAAGGGTGTTGCTTTCTTAGGGCCCGAGAACCCTAAGGAGCCGGCAGACATCCAAGCTATTGTATTACCTTCATTGTCAGTAACGTTAATGAAGGTATTATTATATGAAGCTTTGATATATACCTTACCTTTTTTAATCTTTTTCTTCTTACTTCCCTTGCTTACCTGTTTAGCTCTCTTTTCTTCTATCTTTCTCTGTTCTTCAGCAATTTCTTCTTTTGATTTTTCTACAACTTGTTTTTTACCCATACTAAGTTTGTGTTATAAATTTGATTATTTCAATTCAACTTTATGCCTACCACTTCCTGCTGTCTTTCGAACATTGCCTCGAACTGTACGAGAGTTGGTCTTTGTTCGCTGACCTCTAACAGGAAGGTCTTTTGAGTGACGCTTTCCTCTGTAGCTATCAATATTTTTCAATCTGTTTATATTCTGTTTACGTCTTTGTCTAAGCTCACCTTCTATTACATAATCTTCTTCAATTATTTTCTGAACCTTACTTACTTCTTTAGAAGAAAGCTCCTTGGCTCTTTTTTCTTGATCTACATCTGCTTTATTTAAAATTTTTTTAGCCAAAGACTGACCTATACCAAAGATATAGGTAAAGGAAAATTTAATTTTTTTATCGTCGGGGATGTTTACAC
Source organism: uncultured Candidatus Saccharibacteria bacterium (assembly GCA_964495575.1). Taxonomy (GTDB): domain Bacteria; phylum Patescibacteriota; class Minisyncoccia; order UBA6257; family GWB1-50-10; genus DATGCT01. The sequence goes on along the minus strand of CAZBVS010000010.1, from coordinate 12,446 downwards.
CAGTTATACGCATAATTTATCCTTGTCTTTGTTTATGTTTAGGGTTTTTACAAATAACGTAAAGCCGTCCTTTCCTCCGAACGATTTTACAGTCCTTACATATTTTTTTTACTGAAGATCTTACTTTCATAATTATTTATTATTACAACCTACAATTTACAATGAAATGGGCTCTGTGTAAAGAGCAGATAAGATTATTAAAGTCTTCTTACTATCCTTCCCCGCTCACTTGACTCCTTAGGCATCTCAACACGAACAGTATCACCAGGGACAACTCTAATTCTATACATCTTCATCTTGCCTGAAAGATGAGCCAGGATAGTTCTATCTTGGTCTTCAAGTTCAACTCTAAATTGAAGACCGGGCAAGGCTTTCATTACTTGCCCTTTCATTGTTACAATATTGTCTTTTTTTGCCATAAAAATAAAAAACCAATCAATTTGGTCTTGTTCTATATGTTAATAAGAAAAATTAGATAAGTCAATAGTAATAACTTTATTTAAGCTCTATATTAACTTTTTTTGGGTTTTCAGGTACCTTGTTCACCCAGAAAGGCCAGAGAGAGACTTTTGCCTTTTCCAAGCCCGGCACCGAGAAAATAATTGATTTTATTACTGACTCGGCTTGCCCTACAAGTTGAGCTTTAAGATTCTTTTCATCTACCTTAGGTTTTAAAACAAAAGATCCTTCAGCGGTAAAAGAGAGTTGGTTCTCTTCCCAATCTGGATTCTCTTCTTTATAAGCAAGTTGATCTTTGGTAATGTTAAAATCAAAATTAATTGAGGAATCGTTCTTTTTGACTAGGGCTTCTTTTAAAACATCTTCTTTAAATACAAAGATCTTAATTTGTCCTTCAGCAAAAACACTGAAGTTGCTATCTTCATCTGCCTTTTTGCTAATGTCTATTTTATTTATTTTAAACTCTTTTGCAGCTTCTAAAATTTTAAATTCATCTGAATGAGCTACCATAGCTTGTTTTTCTAAGGAGTTTTCCAAGGTTTTAGAAACTTCTTCTTTAGCATTTTTAATATCTTGTTCGGTTGGGGTTTTGGCAACTCCAGAAAATCCTCCGGACATTTTTGTGGCCGGTTTTCCATAAAAGCCTTCATATCGTTTCATGAGGTTAGCTTCTTTAAAACCAGGAATAGTCCATTTAGCATCCAAGCCAGGGTTTATATTATACTCCTCCCCTGGTTGGGAAGCAGTAACAGGAACCTTTATCTTTGAAGGCTCTATACCTCCATCAACTATCTTTGCCCCGGGGACGGTAACTCTGTTATCAAGTCGAAAAACTTTTCCATTCGGAGATACAAATCTTGTGGTGGCAACAAGCACTTGAGGTGAGGAAGAAAATTCGTTGTAGATATAGATTTCTCCGTGAGCTTTCTCTTCTATCTCTTTTTCTCCGGAAGCCGGGAATTTCTTCTCTATGTTTTGAAAAGCAGTTAAAATTTCTCCAGGCAAAATTATCTGGTTATCATTCATTGAAACTTCATACGCAGAAGACCTCGCTTCTACACTTTCTACAAAATCTATTGTGTTTTGTTTAAGGGTTAAGGTTATATCAGCTTTAGGTAGAATTTGAGCAGATAAGAAACTGAAGACTATTAATAACAGGAAGACGCCTGTGGCAACTAAAGCTCTTTTTTTCTTATTAACGGGGGATAAACTTTTTTTCTTTTTCTTATTTTCTTTTTTCTTTTTCTTTTTTCTAGGAGTATTAAAAAATGTTTTTGCTTTTTCCTCTTTTGATTTAGAAAGTTTTTTATCTTCAAAGCCACCGGCTTCATTGGTTGGCTTTTTAGAATCTCGTGGAATAATATCGGAGACAAGCTTTTCTTCTCGGCCAAAGATAGGGTTTATAGCCTTTAAGCCGGCCCTTTCAGCTAGTTCTTCAATGTATTTATTTACAGATTCTATTAAAATTTCTTTTTCAGCAAGAACAGCCTCTCTTTGAATAGTATGAAAATTATCAAGAGAAGATTTAAGGACGGAGCCTTGAGGGATGTGAAGAGTAATCTCATCGTGCTTGTTTTTCTTTATCTTTTTAACAACATCTTCAAGACCATCATCAGGATCTAAAAATATTTTATTTTCTTTTGTTTTCATTGTTGTTTTTTAACTTATGTATGAGGAACAAGCCATTTAGACCGTCTCTTTAACATTTTATTTAACTTTCTATAATGAGTTGAGAATAAATCAGCTCCGGCAAGAACCACTGATTCAGGAATTTCTTTGAAATAAGGAATGTCATTATCTGACTTTATAATAACATTAAAACCTTTTTCTTTCATTATTTTGGAGAGATTAAAATACTGAGTTTTAGAATAATCTTTTAAAGATTTTTGGTATATATAATTAGGGGTATTAACAAAAATATCTACTTTTCTTTTTTTAGTTATCCCCCGAATATTTTTATACAATGTTTCAAGATTTTTATTAATCTTTTTATCTATTGCTTCTGATATATCTTTAGAAACATTGTCTTCAAAATATTTATTAAGAATTTTTACCGCTGTTTTATCTTTAACAGAAAAAAGAGTGGCTACAGAATTTATTAAACTATGTGTCCCCCAAGAATATTTTTTCTTATACTTAATTTCTTTTTCATTTAAAGAAAAAACCTCCATGGTTCGAGGGGTAGTATGAACATTAAAATCTCCTTTTGAACAAAATATGGAGACCAAGGCTAATCTTTCTATCACTTTTATATTCTCACTAATGTTTTTCAGTTTTTTAATATACTTTAAGAACCTTCTAGGCATCAGCGTTCCTCTTATCCGAAAAGTAATGTCCTCTCCTTTTAAACCAATGGGATCTAAGACGTTTTTTGAGTTTAGGGCGGTATTCTTTATCTCTACCTCCGAAAGAACGATGTTTAGGTCAGCAACATCCATTTTTTGAGCGCTCCAGTTTCTATATTCATCAAGAAAAGTCCAGAGTGTTTTGAAAACTAACTGGTCTATTTCTCCTTCATCTATCTTGTTATGAGTGTAAGATCGTTCTATGGTAACCTCTTTTTCTACAGTTGTAGCGTGATTAGAGTTGAGAGCAAGAATAATGTTTGGTTTTTTCCCACCTGGCCTTTGAAGTTCGTCAAAATCAGATATTTCTTGAACATTAAGCAAGGTAATATTTTTATCTTGATCAACTGAGATATCCGAAACACGAAAAACATTATTAATCTCCTCTATTACAAGATATTTCTGGTTACTTTTTTGGGTCATTTTCTTATTACTTCAGTAATTAATGAAGGAGTTTCACTAGTGATTCCTTTGTCGAGATAAAAATCTACATTATCAGCAAAATACATCCTTGCTTCTTCAATTAACAAGGCTGGGTCTAACCCTGACTTGTTAGCGCTAGGTGCAACCAAAGGACCAGTTTTTTTAATTAAGTTCCTAAGCCATCTTGGTTTTGGAACCCGAAAAGCAAGGCTCTCTTTTCCTCTATGAAGGTACTCGAATCTTTGAGAATCGCAAGGCAGGATAACAGTCACTGGACCCGGCCATACTTTATCCAAAAAGTTTTCTAATTTTTCGGTCAAATCTATTTCAAATGTAGCTAAATCTTCATATGAATTAATAAGAATGATAAAAGGTTTCTGAGGATCTCTTTCTTTTAACTTATATATTCTTTCTATAACTTTTTTAGACAAGGCAGACCCTATAACACCATATATGGTGTCTGTCGAAGAAACCCCTATCTTACCATGGGTAAGCATGTCTACTACTTCTTGAGATGCTTTTTTAAACTCTTTTACCATCTTATTAAAATTCTACCCTCCATTTATTGTTCAATCAAATAAAATAAACAACTCACACCGATGAGTTGTTTATTTTATATTCCATATCAATTTACTTAATCTTCTACAGTTGCTCTTAATCTCTTGACGTTACTACCTACTGATTTGTGTTTTAAGATTTTGAACTTCCCTATCTCACCGGTGCTGCTTACATGAGGACCGCCACAAAATTCTTTAGAATATGCATTGTCTAATGAGTCTCCTGTGTAATATATAGTTACCTTGTCAGGGTACTTAGCTCTGAAATAATGACGGGCGCCGGTTTCTTTAGCTTTTTCCTTATCCATCTCAACCTTATTCACAGGAAGATTTTCTTTTATTTTTTCATTTACTTTGTTCTCTAACTTTTCTAGCTCTTCATCTGTTAACTTTCTATCAGATTTAAAATCAAACCTTGTTCTTTCAGGATTAATGTCTGATCCTTCCTGACGTGTTTCACCAAGAATTTCATGGAGAGCTTGGTGCATAAGATGAGTTGCAGTGTGAAGACGAACTACTTTTTTAACGTCTTCGTCAGTACCTGCCTTTATCTCTCCTGTATCAAGTTTGAGTCCATGACCTCCAAACTTCTTTTCTGCCCCGGCCCGAGATATTTTTTTATGTTCTTCAAAAGCTTTATTAAATCCTTCTTCGTCGAATTCATAGTCTCGTTCTTCGGCAAGCTCCTTTATTATCTCTAACGGAAAACCATAACTTTGATAAAGATCAAAGGCATTCTTTCCGGAAATTTTATCTTTAGAACCTTCTTCTGGGTATAACTTGTTAAACTCCTTTATACCTTCTTCTAAGGTTTCCTCAAAGTTATCTGCTTCAAGAGTAAATTCCTTTAAAATCTCAGTTTTATTTTCTTTGAGCTCTTGATAAAAGTCTGAGTAATAGTCTATAACGTTTTTAATATACCCTTTGATTTCTTTCCTGGATATATCTATCTTCCTAGCATGAATTATTAACCTTCTTATCAAGCGTCTCAAGACATATCCAGCCTCTTTGTTTGAGGGGCGAATTCCATCAGATAAAAGGAAGGTTGACCCTCTTATATGATCAGCTAAAATTCGAGCGCTTTCTATATTATCTTTTTCAAATAAATCACCAAAGGGTTTTTGAAATAAATCGGTGCCAAAAACATTATCTGTTCCTTGTTTAAAAATAACGAGGCGTTCCAGTCCTAAACCTGTATCAACCCCAGGTTGATCTAACTTTTCCAAATTTCTATCTTTATCGCAATAATACTGATTAAATACTATATTCCAAATCTCTACTCCGTTAACATATATTTCTGTAGTTGGACCACACGGACCTTCTGAGCCAGTCGGCCCCCAAAAGTTATCAACTCCTTCACTTTTTATTTTCTCCTCGGCTAAACCAATCTTATCTTTCCAGATATCAAAAGAATCCTGATCAAAAGGAACATTTTTTCGCCAGTCATCTTCTGATACTTTATCAGGATTAAATACGGTTACATAATCAATGCTCAGATTCATTTCATTTACGATAAAATCATAAGCGTATTCTATAGCCTGTTCTTTAAAGTATCCACCAAAAGAAAAGTTGCCCATCATTTCAAAGAAGGTCAGATGACTCTCGTCCCCAACTTCTTCAATATCTGAAGTTCGAAAGCATTTCTGAGCAGAGGTGACGTCTAAGCTGTTAAAATCACTTTCTGGATTTAACCTCCCGGTGAAATAATCTTTAAACTGCTGCATCCCTGCCGTAGTTAAAAGAACCGAAGGATCATTTGGGATCAACGAAGAAGAAGGAACAATAGTATGTTCTTTTGATTTAAAGTATTCAAGAAATTTTTCTCTAATTTGTTTTGAGTTCATTTTAATATGCTCTTAGTTTTTCAACTTCCTTATGCTTCCTTATTTTCTCTAATGCTTTAGCTTCAATCTGACGAATACGTTCTCGGGTAACTCCAAACACCTTCCCTACTTCTTCTAAGGTATGGGTAATGTTATCTTTCAAACCAAATCGCATAGAAAGTATTTTTTGTTCTCTGTCCGTTAGATCAGTTAAGACCTCTTTAATCTGTTCTTTGAGGAGAGTGCGATTTGCTTTTTCATGAGGGGAATCAGCTTCTTCATCAGGAATAAGATCAGAAAGAGTTGAATCTTCACTATCATCACCAATTGGTTTTTCAAGAGAGATAACTTCTTGAGAGATCTTCTGAATATATCTAACTTTTTCTGGAGAAATCTCCATCTCAGGAGCAATTTCTTCAGGGAGTGGTTCCCGACCAAGCTCCTGCATGAGTTGTCTTTTTTTCTGAGTGTACTTGGTAATTGTTTCAACCATGTGAACAGGGATACGAATGGTTCGGGAATAATCGGCTAGAGCTCTGGTTACCGCTTGACGAATCCACCAGGTAGCGTAGGTTGAGAATTTAAAACCTTTTGTATAATCAAATTTTTCTACAGCCCGGGCTAACCCTATGTTACCTTCTTGAATTAAATCAAGAATGGAAAGATGAGGGCTTCGGTTTACATATCTTTTAGCAATAGAAACTACCAATCGAAGGTTAGCCTGAACTAACTTTTTACGAGCCTCTTCATCACCACGTTCAATTCTTTTAGCTAATTCCTTTTCTTCTTTTTTGGTAAGAAGAGCAGTTCTCCCAATCTCTTTTAAGTACATCTGGACTACGTCCGGCATCCCTCGACGACTACTGGCTTTTTTCAACTCATCAGCACTTACCTCTTCTCGAGGATCGTACAATAAAGGAGAGTGGTGAGACACCCGCAAACCTTCTTCCTCTAATTTATCAAATACTCTTTCTAAAAAGGAGATATCCTCCTCAATTCTTGGAAAGTAATTTAAAATCTCAGCGTCAGTTACAAAACCTCTATCCTGACCTTGTCTGATAAGTTTTTTAAGGTTTTTCTCAAGCTTTTCTTTTTTATCTTCGCTTAGCTTGTGTTGCTGAGTAATGTGACGTTTAAGACCCATCTCACTTTTAGCTTCAAAACCACATTTTGTGCAGATATGCTTTTTATTCTTTGATTTTTTCTTTTTCTCTTTTTCTTTTTTAGCTTTCTCTATTTCATCATCTGAATGAACCCTCATATGAGCTGGAAGATTATAGAAAAGCTTATTACACACCGGACATCTCTTTCTTCTTTTTTTCTTTTTATTTTTTTTCTTTTTAGCCATGTTTTATGAAGTTAATTAAATTAACAAAAACCAAAAACCCCGCGTTAGAGGCGGTTTTAAATCCTTTTTTATGATTTATAAAATATTTTTTTAATTGTCGTAAACACTTTTTTGACGAAGTTTGTCAATCTTACGAGCAATCTTTTGAAACTTATCTAGAATATCTGATTTTTTTGAATCCTTATCATCAATTTTTCTCATCTTTTCTTTCAAATTAAGTTGCTTTCTTTTAAGGTTCTCTATTTCCAAATGTTTTAAAAGATCTTTTATTTCTTTTTCAACCTCATCTTTCTTCATTTTATCCGTTTCGTACGTAGATTTCATTTCTAAATATCCCGCTTGTTCCTCGGTAGGCTGCTTGATGAGTTCCTGGTATTTATCAGGAAATAACTGGATGTTCTTCTTTACTATAGAGAAAAAATTGTCGTTAGTAAAGCTTAACACTAGAAGACGCTGGCAGATAAGGTCAATTCTCTCTTCTGAGGTAAGATCTTTAGTCTCCTCTTTTTTATCGTTATAAGAACGTGATTCCTCTATGTCTTCCAGTTCTATCCTAAGAGAAGTTTCTGATATGCCAGAGTATTTTGAGAGTTCTTTAAGCCAGGTGTCTTGATCTATAGAGCTTTGAAGGTTTTTTATCTTTTTCAACATTTTTCTTGTTGTCTTTTTTTTCTCTACCATGTCTAGATCCTTATCTTCAAAATTTGATTTGAAAAGAAGAGTCATAGCTGGTTTAGCGTTCTTTATTGATTTTTTCAAAAATTCAGGGTTTTCCTGACAAGCTTCAGCAGGATCATCATATTCACCAAGATCAACTGCTTTTACATGAAAATCAAACTTACCCAAAAGATCAATGGCTCTTTCCAGGGCTCGGAGACCTCCGCTGTCATTATCAAAACTAACCAATATTTTATCAGCTAATCTCTTTAGGTTAATTAAATGCTGGGTAGTAAGGGAGGTTCCTGAAACAGCAACGACATTCTTGATCCCGGACTGCCAACTCATTAGAACATCCATCTGTCCTTCTACTAGAAAAGCTTCCTTTGAATCAGCAATGTGAGTTTTTGATTTGTTCAGGCCGTAAAGAAGTTTGGATTTGTTATACACAGGAGTTTGTGGGGTGTTAACGTACTTAGGAACATCATCAGATTTTCGGTTAAGAATCCTACCTGAAAACCCAACTGTTTTATCTAATCTATTTTGAAGAGGGAACATAATGCGGCCCGCAAAACGATCTTTATGCAACCCACTTTTGTTTTTAAAACCAAGGCCAGCTTTAACAATGTTGTTTATTTTATACCCTTTATCCAAAAGGTAGACTACTAAACTGTCTCCGCCTGGGGAATAGCCTAGTTTAAACTCCTTGATTGTGTCTCCGGTTAAACCTCTTTCTTTAAGGTACTGTAAAGCTTTTTTATTTTTAACAAGCTTTTTAAAGAAAAACTTTTCCGCTTCTTTGTTTATGTTGTATAACTTATCAAGTTTCTTTTTCTCTCGCCCTCCTGTTTTGCTTAAGGTAACCCCTGTTTTTTCAGCCAAAAATTGCAAAGCTTCTGAAAAGTCATAGTTTTCATAAAGCATGACAAACTTAATCACGTCACCACCTTCTCCGCAACCAAAGCAGTGCCAACTTTGACGCTCTGGAGAAACAATAAAAGAAGCGTCTGTTTCTTTATGAAACGGACATAAGCCTTTAAAGTTTTTTCCTGTTTTGGTTAGGTCAACATAAGACTTAATAAAATCTACAATATCAATCTTGTCTTTAATTTTTTCAGTATCTTTCATTATTTATAGTTTACTGCTCAAGAAAAACTAAATCAACAAAATAATAAAAAAGAGGCGCCAAGCGCCTCTTCATTTAAATCTTTTTTAAAAGATTAATCTCCTACTAATTCCTGAGCAACATTGTCCGGTACGATGTCGTAATGAGCAAACTCCATATTGAACGAGCCTCTTCCTTGAGTCATTGAACGTAGTTGGGTGGAGTAACCAAAAAGTTCAGAGAGAGGAACAAGAGCGTTAATCTCTCTAACTCTGTCTCTTTCCTCCATTGACTGTATCTGACCTCTTTTAGAGTTTAGATCACCGGTTACATCACCAAGGTATTCATCAGGAGCAATAATCTGAACTTTCATTACAGGCTCAAGCAAAGCAAGACCAGCTTTCTTGGCAGCATCCTGAAAAGCCATTGATCCAGCAACCTTGAAAGCGTTATCAGAAGAATCAACTTCGTGGAAAGAACCATCATACAGGGTAACCTTACAATCAGTTATTGGATAACCAGCGTAGATTCCTTTGCTCATAGCTTCTTTAATTCCTTTTTCAACAGCAGGAATGAACTCTTGAGGAATGGACCCTCCTTTTATCTCATCAACAAACTCAAACCCTTCACCTCTATCAAGTTTTTCGAGTTTAATAAGAACGTGTCCATACTGACCACGACCACCAGACTGACGAATATACTTTCCTTCAGCCTCAGCGGAACCTTTGATAGTTTCTCGATAAGCTACCTGAGGGCGTCCCATCTCAGTTTCTACACCAAACTCTCGTTTAAGACGACTGACAATGACCTCAAGGTGTAACTCACCCATCCCGGCAATAATTGTTTCTCCGGTGTCAGCGTCAGCGCTAACTTGGAAGGTTGGGTCTTCATCTCCTAGTTTTCTAAGAGCAACTCCCATCTTTTCTTGATCAGCTTTTGTTTTAGGTTCAATACGAACAGAGATAACAGGGTCAGGGAATGATATATTTTCAAGGATAATCGGGTGATCAGGATCACAAAGAGTGTCACCTGTGGTAGTACCCTTCAAACCTACAATAGCGCCAAGATCACCAGCGTATATCTCATCTACCTCCTCCCGGTGATTAGCATGCATTCTTAAAATTCTTCCTATTCTTTCTTTTTTGTCTTCTCCAGGGTTTAAAAGGTAACTTCCTTTTTTGATAGTCCCGGAATAAAGGCGGAAATAAGTTAGATTACCAACATAAGGATCAGAAGCAAGTTTAAAGGCAAGAGCAGCAACTGGTTCATCGTCTTCAGGGTGCCTCTCCTCTTCTTCATGATCAAGATTAATTCCTTCTATTGGAGGAAGATCTGTAGGAGCTGGTAGATAATCGATAATAGCGTCAAGTAATGGCTGGACCCCTTTGTTCTTCAGGGCACTACCGCACATAACAGGAATGGCATCAATATTGATTACTGCTTTACGCAAAGCTTCTCTTAATTCTTCAACGGTAATTTCTTTTTCTTCCAAGTACTTTTCAAGAAGTTCTTCGTCAGACTCAGCCACTTTCTCAATTAATTCTTTTCGAGCCTCCTTAACTTCCTCTTTTTTATCTTCAGGGATATCAATTTCTTTTATTTTTTCACCATGATCACCTTCAAACTCATAGGCCTTGTTAGCAACTAAGTCTATTACCCCTTTAAAATCGCTTTCAGCTCCGATTGGTAACTGAATAGGGATTGCGTCTGAGGTTAATCTTTCTTTTATTGATTGAAAACTTTTTGAAAAATTAGCTCCTGTTCTGTCCATTTTGTTAATGAAACAAATCCTTGGAACGTTATAATCGTCAGCGTAATGCCAGTTTGTTTCTGACTGAGGTTCTACACCGGCAACCCCATCAAAAATAGCCACAGCTCCGTCTAGAACACGAAGAGAACGCTGAACCTCAACGGTAAAGTCAATGTGGCCTGGAGTGTCAATAATGTTTATTCGGTGTTCGTACTTATCTTTTAATTCTTTCATTTCTTCATCATCTTCTACTCCTTTACTTTCATATGTTGGAATCCAAAAACAGGTTGTAGCGGCGGAGGTAATAGTAATACCTCTTTCTCTTTCCTGTTCCATCCAGTCCATGATAGCCTCTCCTTCATGAACCTCTCCTATTTTATGAGAGATACCGGTATAAAAAAGAATCCGCTCGGTAACTGTAGTTTTACCGGCATCAATATGAGCAATTATTCCTATGTCCCTAACCTTTTCTATTGGGTATTGTCTTGGCATGTTATTTAATTATTTATCTTAAAAATGAAGCGAACGCACGGTTGGCCTCAGCCATTCGGTGCATTTCTTGTTTTTTCTTTATAGCTGCTCCTTCGTTATTGTACGCAGCAATTATTTCATCAGCTAGATTTTGATGTAATGGAGAACCAGACTTTGATCTTGCTGAATCTATAATCCATTTACAGGCAAGATAAAATTTTCTGTCTGGCCTGACATCTCGAGGAATTTGATAATTAGCTCCACCAATCCTTCGAGAAACAACCTCCTTTCGAGGAGATGCATTGTTTAAAGCTTTCTCAAAAACCTCTTCAGGTTTTTGATCAAGATTATCTTCTATTTTATCCATTGCGTTATAAAAAGCTTTTTGAGCAACATTCTTCTCTCCACCTTTCATAAGGTAGTTTATAAATCTTGAAATACTAACCCGTCCATATTTATGGTCAGGATCATGCTCTCTTTTTTTGTAATAAGTAGACTTTCTCATGAATTATTTATTCTCTTGGTTTTTTTGTACCATACTTTGATCTCTTCTGCTTCCTATCTTTTACACCCTCTGAATCAAGAGCTCCTCGAACAATTGTGTAACGAACTCCAGGAAGGTCTTTAACTCGACCACCTCTTATAAGAACAACAGAGTGCTCTTGAAGGCTGTGCCCTTCTCCAGGGATATAAGCAGTAACCTCAATTCCGTTAGTAAGTCGAACCCTAGCTACCTTTCTCAAAGCAGAGTTAGGTTTCTTAGGGGTGGTAGTGAAAACTTTAGTACAAACACCTCTCTTAAAAGGAGCCGGTGAATGAACTGGCTTATTTTTCTGGTAGTTGAAATACGTATCCAAAGCCGGAGTTGTAGGTTTCTTCGGCTTCTTTTCTCTACCTTTTCTTACTAATTGATTAATTGTAGGCATAACGTTTTTTGAGTTTAGGGAAAGAACTCTATTTTGTCAACATATTTTAAGCTCCTCCACTTAATATTGAGAATAACATTCTCCATACTTCAGGTCCAGAAATAAACTGGAATATCTCACTTACTATACCAAAGAGAACATTTCCAAACAAGGATATCAACAAGAAAACCAAGAAAATTCCGATAATTCCTACCCTTTGAAAGGCCATAGCCTGCTTAGGAGGTAAGAAGGTCATCAAAATTTTAGAACCATCAAGAGGAGGAATAGGAATAAGATTAAATACTCCCAATAATATGTTTATAAACACGATCAACGCAAAACCAAAGACCATCATTTCCGGCAGGAAAGGATGAAGAAATCTTAAAACAACCCCAAAAATAGTAGCAATAACAAAGTTTGATAAAGGGCCTGCCAATGCTACTTTTAAGGGACCATACTTTTTATCCTTCACTAATTGATTAGGGTTGTAAGGTACAGGTTTAGCCCAGCCGATAACAAAAGGAGATCCGGAGATAACTAAAAATGCAGGAACAATCAGAGAACCAAATAAATAAAGGTGCTTGATAGGGTTAAGAGTTAGAC
>CAZBVS010000009.1:0-25513 GCA_964495575.1 uncultured Candidatus Saccharibacteria bacterium | reverse complement strand
TTATCCTTCACTAATTGATTAGGATTGTAAGGTACAGGTTTAGCCCAACCGATAACAAAAGGAGACCCAGAGATAACTAAAAAGGCGGGAACAATCAGAGAACCAAATAAATCAAGGTGCTTGATAGGGTTAAGAGTTAGACGCCCCGCTCTTTTCGCAGTAGGGTCTCCTAAAGAATAAGCCATATAGCCATGAGAAACCTCATGAATAACTACAGAAAATATTAAAATTAAAACTTGGAATATTAGAAATGAACTCATATCGCTTTTTATTATAACAAACTACTTTTTAAAAAGATAAAAAATACCCAGGCTGTTTTTAGTAAATAAGGAGGTAATACTATTTAAAACAGCCTGGGATGACCGAATAGTTTTAAGTTACTGTTCAAATAATACATTCTTGTTAAATATTGTCAACTTCTTTAAAAAACAGTAAAAAATGATATAATAAACCTTGTTATGAAAAATAAAACAACAGATTTAATATTATTAATTTTAATCATTGCTCTATTAGGAGGTTTTTATATAACCTTGAACGAAATATCAAAGATAGAAGACTCCGTTAATAATCTTAGAACAAATATAGACTTGGAAAACAACGACCAGGTCATCGCTCCAAATAGCACCTCAACCGAAAGCGAGTCTCTAACCCCCGTAAAAGAAAGTGATGTAGTAATCCCGACTGCTATAATCTTCCAGAAGAAGTCTAGTCCTCTACTCTCACCTCAGACTGATCTTACAATCACAATAGAAAAGCTAGTAAAAGAAAAGGGATCAGGCATTGTAAGAGCTTACATAAAAGCTTTCACAAACAAAGCTGATTCATACAGTGCCTTGGAGGCAGGTAACTTATTTGAGATAATTAATCCTTCCGGGCAGAATCAAAAACCATTAAAGGTTACCGGAAACTTTGATTCTATTCCACCAAGGTCTTCTGTAAGAGGCGAGGTTGTGTTTAAAATATCAGAAGAAAAGAGTGAGATTATCTTGAGCGTTGAGTCTAACCAAGGAAAAATATATTATCAGTTCAACTTTAAGGACCAAAGCTATAAAGAGGCTGTTTTAGGTTAAAATTGACAAAACAATAATATTCAATTAAATTACATATACTATGCGTAAATGTGAAAGATGTGGAAAATCATATAATTTAGGTCAAAAAAGAAAAAAGCTTCGTGGGTTATACAATCCAACGAAGAAAAACAAGCAAAAGGCTAACCTCCATAAAACCCGTCTTTATAAAAAAGATGGAAAGCCTGCTTATGTTTGTTCAAAATGTCTAAAAACTTTAACAAAGAAATACACTAGAACTGTTAATTAAAATTGATCAGATTTTAAAAAACCACTGCAGCTCGCAGTGGTTTTTTGATATAATCCTTTATCTATTTATGACTCGAAATTAAAGTCTTCTACATTATCTTCTCCTTGTTGATAACGACGCCAAGCCCATTCCGCAAATTCTCTTGCTTTTTGTTGATCATTAAAGTCTTTAGTAAACATATTAGTTAAGTTGCCAACAACCTTATCCTTACCCATTCCCATGTCTCCATTAGCCATTTCTATGTAATTAGAAGCATTTTCTTTAGCGGATTCTAATATTTGTTTATTACCTGCTAAGCCAATCTCTGCTTTAAAATTATTTACTGCTTCTTTATTTGTTGGATCCACACCAGATTCAACTAGTCCTCTATCATCGGGATCCATTTTAGAACCATCGACTTCAAAATATTCTGATGGTTGGTGATTTTCGGCTTCAGTTCCTATGTATGAAGCATTTTTGTTATACACAAAGTATTCTTTATCTCCGATAGTCTTTTTAAATATTCCTGCTTCTGCAGGATGATCACCTATATTTTCAAGTATTCTTTTTGCTGCTTCACTTTCTGGGTTAATGTCTTGTTTGATAAACTGGACCACTAATCCATCTTCTATTCTTTCACCAGCCTCGTTGAAGTAACCTACTACATGACTTCCGTCACTTTTTGTTAGGTTAAGGGTATAATAATCGTAATCGTCTGCCTGGCCCGAACTTACATCTAAGTTTTGATATTCATCGCTATTCTCAACAAGGTTTTCATATTTAGTTACGGTTCCTTTAACTTCTTCAGGTAATTCATCTTTGTTAATTTCTGTTATGCTTTCAGAAACATTCTCTTGTTCTGGTGCAGCTTCTTCTGGCTTTTCTTCGACTGGTTGATTAGCTTTAGCTTCTGGTTTATCAGATTGGGGTTTAGGTTGTTTTTCAACTTCCTCCACTTCTTCCGGTTCCGCAGACTGCTGTGTTTTTTCACTGACTTCTTCGGCTTGTTTTATATTTTCAGAAGGAGATTCTTCCGGTTTAGTTTCATTCTTAACTTCAGTTGGTTGGGACGGCTCTTGTTCCGGCTTTGGTTTTATCTCGACTTCAACGCCGGCTTCTCCACCTTGAGAAGGTACAGTTTGTTGAGCAGGTTCTTGGCTTAATATTTGTTGTAATCTATCTTCATTTACTTTTATCTTTTGACCGTCTTCCAAAACGTATTCATAAACTCCTTTTTTGTCATCAAAAGCATGGACTAACCCAAGATCAGGTTCTTCAGTTCCTAAGTGCAGGTATCGAGGGACAAACTCCTGTCCGTGAGGCAAACCGGATTCACCCAGTTCTTGAGAAAAGTCTTCTACTTCTCCAGCAAATACGTCTTCGTCCCAGTACCCATCTTCAATGAATTGATTTACTACATCTTTGTCTACCTCTTCTCCCTGGGCAACAAACTGAGCAAAAACCCCAGCCTCTTGTTCAGATAGGTCGCCTGTGGCTCTGGCAAGACCAGCAATTTCCTCAGAAAGTTCATCTGGGTCAGGACCACCAAATATTCCTAAGAAGCCAGCGTCTAAAGATTCTCTAAGTTTATTTATATAAATTTCTTTAAAGGCGTCTTGAACGTCTGGATATTGATTTATCTGTTCTTGAGTTGCGTTGGTGATAATCATTTCTGCAGCTTCTTCTTGGGCATCATCAGCAACATGGGTAGGAAGCTCATGCTCCCCTCTATATTGCTTTATATGATGTAAGAGTGAACGTTCTTCATCATTCATATACCCAAGATCTTTATCTTCAAGATTAATAACATCTTCTACGTCTTCTCCACCACTTGGGGTTAGAGTTTCTTTTATAGGGAGGTCTTGGTTGGTAGTTTTGAAATATTCATCAACCCCGCCTGATTCTTTAACATCAGATAAGGTTTGATCAACATGCTCAGAGCTGATAGGTTCACCTGTTTTTTGGGAAACCTCTCGAAGAATTTTATTATTTTCTATAATGTTCTGTTTAGCTGACTCAGAAAGATTAGAAAAAGCTTTTGAAAAACCTTCTTTACTTTTTATTGTTCCGAATAACTTATCCCAATCTGCATTCTTTAGCTGTTCTGCGGTGACTTCATCAGGATTTATATCTTCAGGTAATCCAAACTCTTCAGGATTTTCTACCACCTGGTCTTTTAGATAATCAATAAGGTGAGTTTCGGTAGCTTCTGTTTCATCTCCTAATGATTGGAGGCTTTTTAAAATAGCTGGTCTTGAATCAACTTGATTATCTATCTCATCCCAGATACTGCTACCTCCTCGGTAATCTGCATGGCCTATCTCAAAAGATTCTACAGCCTCTTCCATATGAGCCGATGGTTCAGCTTCAATAGAAGGCGATATATCTTCAGAGACAACTTCTGGTTCAGCAGTAGCCTGTAAATCACTGTTTGTAATAACTTCATCTTGGTTATCAAATTGAGATTCTAAAGTTTCAGTTTCTTGTTCAATTTCTTCTTCTACCCCTTCTACTTCTGCTTCAACTTCCTTGCCACCAAAAATACCGATCATACTTTTAAGTCTCTCGGCAAAATTATCCTTCATCTCTCCTAATACCCCCATTGCACCATTTTCCTCAAATGCATCAAGGAATGAATCATTGGCTTCTTCAAAAGCCCCGGAAACTCCTTGGTTTACTATTTCATTAACAGCAGCGCTTCCTATGCCAAAGCCTCGTAACACTGTCCCTAAGGATTTTACAAAATCTCTAAACTTATGTTCGCTTTCTTTACTTTTACCCTGAAAAGCAAGCCCTCTCACTGTTTCTACGGTGGCGTTTACAGTGGTGTCTTTGATTATGTGTGTAAGACGAGATTTATCTACGCCACCTTCTTTCACCTTTGCCTTTAATTCTTCTTTAGAAAACTCAAGATTGGCTTTCTTAACTCTTTCTACCAAAGCTACTCCGCCATATACTGCACCTCTTAGGGCAAGTAAGCCAGAAGCTGTGAAGGCAGTGTTTAGGGCGTCTCTTGCAATTCTTGTCCCCTTAACTTTGGTTTGTAGGTATGTTCCTAAAACTTTTGTCGTTTTTTCTCTTCTTTTTTCTTCAGCATTTTCAACTTTTGCATCTCTTTCTTTGATAATTAGAGAAAGTTGTTTTTTTAGATCTTGCTTTTCCTTGTCAGGTAATGATTCAGCGTTATTAATTTTTTCTTTAAAGTTTTTTACTGCATCTTGTAAATTCTTTCTGTCTTCTTTCCATTTTTCATGGTGTGATTTCCAAATTTTAGTTCTTTTATCGCCTGCTTCATCCATTTTTTCTTTTAATTCTTTTCTCTGCTCAACAGCAACAATCACCGTATTTAAAGCATGTCCTATTTCTTCTTTTTCTTCTTTTACCTCACCTTTTTGTTTGAAGTAATTATAAAGATCTCCTTTCTTAGCAAAAGCTAAACCTATGTCACCAATAAATTTAACACCTCCAATACTGCTTATTACGCTATATGCAGTCTTACCAATCATTTTGGCTTTAGAGAAAAAACCTCCAGATTTTTCTTGTTTTTCTTTTTGTTCCTTTTTGTTTTCAGAAGATTCTTTAGATTCTATATTTTCTTCTTTTTCACTTTCTTCCTTTTTATTTTCTTCTTTAAAAGATTGAGGGGGTTGTTCAAATTTATTCATGATTTTCTATTTTTTTAGAAAGTTTTTTTATTTCATCAATCGCCTTTTGATCTGCCTCTTCTATGTTTCCCTCATATTCTTTCTGAATCTTTTCCATTTCTTCCTTAAACTTTTTATCAAGATTAGAGGTTTTCTGATGAACATACTTGGATTCTAAAATATCAACCAGTCTATCAATTTGTTCCAAGCTCATTTTCTCAATTACTGAAAGCCAGGCTTCTCTTTCCTCGTCTGATATATCAAGAGAACTTATTAAAACACCAAGCTTTTGACCACGCTTGGTAGCTTGCTCTTTGATTTTCTCTTTAGTAAGGGGTTTTTCTGTTTTATTCATATTTTTTATTAGTTAGGTTGTATAAGAATTATATAATATTTATAAAACAACAACAAGAAAGCATTGTCCAAAATGTGGATAACACCATAAACTATACGTTATAATATAATTAATGACGATAACTTGGATATTAATACTAGTTGCTAGTCTGGCAATTTTAGTTAAATCTGCTGATTGGTTAGTGGAAAGTGCAGAAAAAATTGCCTTAGCTTTTAATGTCTCTCCTTTTATTGTTGGGGTAAGTGTTGTGGCATTAGGAACCTCCTTGCCGGAGGTAGCCACAACGGTTACAGCAGTTTTGAAAGGCACAACAGAGTTTGTGGTTGATACTGCTTTTGGGTCTAATATTGCCACCATCCTTCTTATCATAGGAGTGGCGGCGATAGTTGGAAAAAAACTGAAGGTAACAAGAAGTTTAGTTAATCTGGACGCTCCCCTTCTTTCGGTAAGCACAGTACTGATAACATTTATGGTTTTTGATAGAAAAGTTACTTTCTGGGAAGGAGTTATCCTAATGGTTGGTTTCTTGATCTATGTTTTTTATACATTTTTCCAAAGACATCCGATGGAAAAAGATGAAGAGAATTTAGAAACACTTCCTTCAAGAGCAGAAAGAAGAAAGACTAAAACAACCCAAAAGACATCTATAAATATGAAGGAAAAGATTGGGTTTAAAACAATTTTATTTTTGATAGTTGGAATAATTGGTTTAGCGATTGGTTCAAACTACGCCGTTGAATCAGTAACACAACTAGGAAGAATACTTAGTATTAACGCATCGTTTCTTGCCATTACTGCAATAGCGGTGGGTACTTCTCTGCCTGAGTTAGCGGTTTCTGTAAAAGCGGCGATGAATAAAAAATATGAGATTGCCTTGGGAAACGTATTTGGTTCAAATGTATTTACAATATTTTTAGTAATTGGATTACCGGCTCTTATTAAACCGTTGGCAGTAAACGAAGCAACTTTTGTAATAGGGGTGCCTTACTTAATCGCCGCAACGTTTCTTTTTGTAATATCAGGTATTTCTAAAAAGATTCACATTTGGGAGGGATTGATGTACTTACTAATTTTTATACTTTTTGTAGTTCAATTCTTTAATTTCTCAATATAAAAACCCCTTTTTAAAAGGGGGTTTTTGTGCGGGATACGAGAATCGAACTCGTGCTTCAACCTTGGGAAGGTTGTATTCTACCACTAAATTAATCCCGCTTACTAACCTCTTTCTCTATTGCTTCTTCATCTATTTTATCAAACAAACCTTCAGGGTTTGTTATTTTAATATTTTGAAGCTTGTTTTTTATAACCTCCACATCATCAGGCCAACGATCAAATGATACGTTGGTTATGTTTTCAAGTTTTTCAACACTTTTGATAAGGAGGGGCTTTATAATAGCTTGCAGCCCAAGACATACGAACAAACCATTAGTAAGAATACCTTCTTTTTCCTTACCTTCCTTCTTCCATGGTTTATTATCACTTAAATATTTGTTGCCAAAGTTAGAAAGATCAAGGATTGTCTGGGCGTAGTCTCTGTATTTATTTTCTAGAAGAAGTTTTTTAGCTTTTTCTGAGTTTGTCTTTACTTTATCTATAACCTCATCTTCTAAAGCATCTATATTAACAGACACTTCCTGACTCATCTTCAAGGTACGGTTAAAGAAGTTGCCAAGATTACCTATGGTAATAGAATTATGCCGTTCTCTAAAATCAGACCACCCGAAGCTAGTATCAGCGTTTTCCGGCATTACCAAGGTGAGATAAAAACGAACTGCGTCAACTCCGTATTTTTCTGTTATATATCCAGAATTAACAATCACCCCTCTACTTTTTGAAAACTGTTTACTACCAAAATTAAGATATTGGTTAATAACAGGTTTGTCCGGAAGGTGTAACTTTTTATCATACAGGTGAAGTTCACCGGGCCAAAACATTGTGTGGTAAGGAAGATTATCCTTGCCCATGAAGTAATAATGGAGAGAGTCTTTATCATGCCAAAAATCTTTCCAGTCCTTGTTATTTTCCTTAGCCCACTCTACAGAAGCGGAGAAATAACCGATAACAGCTTCCCACCAGACATAGATACTCTTATGCTCTATTCTTTTAATTCTCTTATCTTCAGGTATTTTATCTACCGGAAGAGGAACTCCCCACTCTAGATCTCTGGTAAAGGCTCGAGGTTTGAGACCTCGGTCTAACCAACCACGAGTTTCTTCTCTTACCCAGCTCCTCCAGTTACCACTAGCATCTTTAAAATACTTATCAATAAAAGGTTGGAGTTTTTCTAAATCAAGAAAATAATGTTCAGTTTCTTTAAATTTAACCGGCTCATCTGTTAACTTGCTAACAGGATTTTTAAGCTCTCCTTCATCTAAAACTCGACCACAGTTATCACACTGGTCACTCCTGGCTTCTCTAAACCCACAATGAGGACACTCCCCTTCTACATATCTATCAGGAAGAAATCGTTCATTTTTGGAGTCATAATACTGTTCTACAGTATCCTTGTATATATATCCCTGATTAAGAAACTTGAGGAAGAAATCCTGGACAATCTCTTTATGATTTTTAGCAGTTGTTTTTGTAAAAAGATCAAAGCTTATCCCTATTTTTTTAAAAAGTTCTACATGTTGAGGGTAGTATTCATCAACTAATTCTTGAGGCTTTACTCCCTTTTTTTCAGCCTCGACTGTGATCGGGGTTCCAAAACAATCTGACCCGGAAACCATCAAAACATCATCACCTAAATACCGGTGAAAACGAGCCGAAATATCAGCCGGTAGAAGATAACCGGCTAAATGTCCAATATGAAGATTGCCATTTACGTATGGCCAGGCAACTCCTATGAATATCTTTCTGTTCATCATTATTTATATTAAGGTTTTATTTATTGATAAACAAGTAAAGAAAACAACTCCAGATAGAGGAGTTGTTTTCTTAGCCCGCTTTCAGACTTCCCGGCTATGTGTAAAGTGGGTCCCCGCAGCAATTAGTCCCCGAACGAATCAGCGAACTAACGCTCTCATTGAAGTTTGCAATAAACTTTTAGGGGTCCCTTTTAAGATCCTTTGGTCCGGAATCTAAAAACGGATTCTATTTACATTATATCACTACTTGAAAATTTCTACAAAAAATTACTTTTTCTCATCCACGCCGAATCTTTGGTACTCAAAGGGTTCGAACCCTTTACCAAACCAATGCTCTATTTCATGTTCTGCTTCTTCGGAGGTTTCAGAGGCATGAACGATGTTCATAACAGATCTCTTCTCAGTATTAGCAAGAGCAGGGGAATCAATTGAGAAATCCCCTCTTATTGTTCCCATGTCAGCTTCATAAGGCATAGTAGGACCAGCAATCTTCCTTACCACATCAATAGCATGAACTCCCTGAACCACCATTTTTACAAGAGGGGCAGAGGTCATGTATTCAATAAGCCAGCCTCTAACCATTTTACCAATTTCTTTTTGATCTTCTGTCCCTAAAGCTTCGTTAGGGTCAATATCATATTTCTTGTACGTACTTAAGGTTTTTTTACCTAATCTATTAATCCATTCTTCACTTTTTGGGTAATGGTTATCTATGTCTTCAGAGGTTGGCTCAAACATTTCTAGGGCAACAATTTTAAGATCACGTTGTTCAAAACGACGGATGATTTCTCCAATAATACCTTTTTTAACACCATCTGGTTTTATCAATACTAATGTTTTTTCTTTTTTGAAGTTCATGATTTAGTTATTTTATTCATCTTCTTTATCGACTTTGATATGTAGTTCCTCTAACTGCTCCTCGTCTACCTCAGCAGGAGCGCCCATCATAAGATCTTGACCATCTCCTGTTTTAGGGAAAGCAATCACCTCTCTAATGTTAGGCTCATTTTGAAGAATCATCATTAATCTATCAAAACCAACTGCAACCCCACCATGAGAAGGAACCCCGTACTTGAAAGCCTCTAAGAGGTGACCAAAACGATCTTCTATATTTTCTTTACTATGACCTATCATCTCAAAAACAGCCGAGAGCAGTTTAGGATCATGGATTCTTATTGAACCTCCCGCAACCTCATATCCGTTTACAACGAAGTCATATTGCTTGGCTTTAATAGAAGAAGGGTCTTCTTCAAATCTCTCTTTAAATTCTTTGACGCTATCAACATCCGGCATTGTAAAAGGATGATGGACAGCCGCCCACCTTCCTCCTTTGCCCTCCTTTTTCTCAAAGGCTGGAAAATCAGTTACAAAAAGAGGGGCTAACTCATTTTCATTATCTTTATCTTTTCTTACGTCAGGTCTGTCAGTTTCATGTTTCTTCATAGCTTCCTTGTATGTCATACGTGGAATATGACCATCTGAATCAAGGGTTACCTTTTTATCTGGATATATTTTATCAACTAAAGAAAGAAACATTTCTTCTATTAAAGAAATAACATCTTCTTCGTTGGTGAAACTCATCTCTATATCAACCTGGGTAAACTCAGGTTGTCGATCCCCTCTTGTATCTTCATCCCGGAAACATTTTACGATTTGATAATATCTTTCAAATCCAGAAACCATTAGAAGCTGCTTATATTGTTGAGGAGATTGAGGAAGGGCATAAAAAAGTCCAGGTTGGAGACGAGATGGTACAAGATAGTCTCGGGCACCTTCGGGAGTTGACTTCCCTAACACGGGAGTTTCAACATTCACAAAATCTTTGTTGCTTAAGTAGTTATGAATGTAGTTCATAACCTCTCCTCTTTTTCTGATGTTTTGGTTTAATCTGTTTCGTCTCAGATCAAGATATCGGTATTCCATCCTTTTATCTTCTCCAATCTCCATGCCATCACCGGAGACTGAGATAGGAGGGGTTTCTGCTTCGGTGATTATTTGTAGCTTAGAAACCTTTACCTCATATTCTCCATTATCAAGGTCAGGATTTTTCATCCCTTCAGGTCTTTTCTTCACCTCTCCTTTTATCTTTATCACCCACTCCGGCCGAAGAGAATCGGCCTTGTTGTATAACTCTTCATCAGCAGGGGTGAACACGATTTGGGTAACTCCTTCACGATCACGCAGATCAACAAAAATTATTTTTCCGTGATCACGACGGGAATCAACCCACCCCGCTAACTCTATTTCCTCTTCTTCATGTTTTGTTATATTTTTTGAAAGTATTCTTGTCATAGTAGTAAAAATTTTAACATAAGAAGGCGTTAGCTGGAAGTGAGTATGTCTAATGTTCCTGAACTAATCTCTATTTTTACTGTTCCATCTGAATCAGTACGATAGATCCGACTGTTTATTCTCTGAAGTTTGTTAATAACTTCATTGTGGGGGTGACCATAACTGTTCCCGCCTACCTCAATAACAGAAACTTCCGGATCTACAGAGTTTAAAAAGGAGGCAGAAGATGAATACTTTGAGCCGTGGTGAGCAACTTTTAAAATATGGATATCACCCACTTTATTTTTAATTAACTCTTCTACCTTCTTTCCAATATCGCCGGTGAATAAAGCTTGAGTTCCGTTGGTTTGAAGCTTTAAAACTAAGGAGGCTTCGTTTAGGTCATTCATTTTCTCATTTGGTGATAAAACCGTGAACACTGAATCTTTATATTTTATTCTATCCCCAGCTTGAAGTTTAATAATTTTTGATCCGTTATCAGATATTGCCTCCTCTAAATCCTTCAAAGCAGAACTATTGCCTTTTTCACCGTTGTATATAAAAGCACCTACTTTATATCTTTTGAAAACATCGATTAAACCTCCAAAATGATCAGCCTGAGGATGAGTCATGATGACAAGATCAATATATCTATCAAAAGGAGACATTGCTTTGGATAGTTCGTTCATGACCCCACCCCCTACTGGACCACCATCAATCAATATATCAATACCCGAGATGTTAATAAATTCTGAGTCTCCTTGACCAACATCTAGAAAATATATTGAGGACTGACCTTCCTCTGAAAGAGACAAAAAAACGGTGGGTACAAAAAACACCAAGATCAAAATAAAAACTACTAACTGGTTTTTATTAATATTTTTCATAATGTTTTATAAAAGCTATAACTAATAAATAATAAGCAACTATCCCAAAAACACCAAGATCAAAGCTTAGAGGCACACTTATTTTAGCAAAGAACTTTATCAGCCCGGTTTCAAAAAACAGAAGTGGAATAGTAATCCAACCAACAAATAAAGCAGCGTAATAAGAAAACAAGGAAAATACAGCTGTTAAAAACCCTAGAAACATAGTAATCGGGATTAACTCAAGAATAGTAATATTTGCTAACAAGGATAAAGGTGAAAAACTTCCAAAGTTTGAAATAAGAATGGGAGCCACAGCAAGCTGGGCGGAAGCGGTAGTTAATAAATTATCCTTCCAGGAAAGAAAGCTGGTTTCTTCGTTAAACTTTAATAGTTTTGAGAGAGGTTTTCTGAGATAAATAATGCCCAGCAATGCTAAGAAAGAGAGTTGAAACCCTACATCAAAAACAAGCACCTTGGGATTTATAATAACCATTATTAAAGCACTTAACATGATTGAGTTTTTAACATCATACATTCCTCCAGAAGATCGGGCTAATAAAACCAAGACGCCCATAATAGCAGCTCTTACAACAGAAGCTTCCCCACCAGTCATGATTACAAAACCAATGATAAAAAAGGTGGTTAAAAAATAAGCAGTTTTTTTAGAAAAAATAGACAAGAAAACAGCTGTGCAAACTACAATAATAATCGTTATGTTATACCCTGAAAGAGCTACTAAATGAGTAGTACCACTTAGACTCATGGCATTTTTAAAACTTTCACCAAAGCCTTCATAACCACCCAGGGTTATCCCATTTAAAAAAGCGGCTTGTAATGGTGGAGCTATTTTTTTATACACCTCCCCTATTTTGTTCTTCAAAGAATAAAGAGCAGACTTTATAAATGAACCATGACCTGAACTTATTTTTTCTACATCAGGGTAGTACATAATCCCTGAAACTCCTTCTTTGGCAAGGTACTTTTTATAACCTTTATAAGAAGGTTGCTGAATTTCCCCGGTCACCCTCAAATTATCTCCATAATGAATCTCGGGGTATTTGTCTGTTCTAACAAGAAGTTTTGTATCCCCAAACTTCATATAGAAATTTAGAGACCCTTCTTTTATTTCAGGATCATTTACAACCAACCCGGTCATCTCCCTTGGTTCATTAAACTGAGGAATGGTTTTTTGAAAAGAAAGATCATGAGCCGTATAGTATACAGCTCCGAAGAGAATGAAAATTGTTAAAAGAGTGTATATTAGATACTTGTTTTTATTCTTTGCTTGTTTCAAAAAGAAAAAAGCCCCGGCGATTGCCAAGGCTATAAAAATTATGGAAATACCAGCACCAATACTTTTTAAAGCTACCCCGATTAAAAAGAAAAACGAGGTGGTAAAAAATATTTGATGCGGCTTTATACTCTTCTCCACTTTTTAATGATTATAGATTTGTTATTGAAGTTTCTGTTTAACTATATCAGAAACTTTACCTCCTTCAGCTTGAGCACCTACTTTATCCATTACCTTGCTCATAACCTGACCCATGCCGGACATATCTTCAGCTCCGGTTTCTTCTATTACTTCATCTACTATCTTTTCAACCTCATCATCAGAAAGCTGTTCTGGAAGATATTCTTCAATAATCTTAAGCTCTGCTTGTTCTTTCTTAACTAAATCATCTCTACCCCCTTCTTTGAAGCTTTCTATTGAGTCTTTTCTTTGCTTAGCCTTACTTTTTATTACTTTTAAAGCCTTCTTATCATCTAATATATCTTTAGCTTTTTCACCGGTTTCTACAGCCTTATTGGTAAAAGCAGTTAACAAGTCTCTTATTACAGAAACCTTAACCTTGTTTTTCTCTTTCATAGCTTCTTTTAATTCTTCTTTTAGGTTTTTATGTATATTTTCCATGTTTTTTTATTTATTTTTTATCTGTTGTTATTTTAACATATATTTTTAACAAATCAGTTAATTTATTAAACAACTCAGACCGATGAGTTATTTAATTTTTAATTTTAATTATTACTTTATCACTCCCCCACCAAGACACTCACCATCTGAGGTATAGAATACGGCGGACTGGCCGGGAGCGATAAATTTTTGAGGTTTTTCAAACTCCAAACTTATGTCTCCACTGTTGTTTTTCAAAGCTGCGTCAAAGAGAGGCTGGCGGTATCTTACCCTTGCCTTTACATCAACTTCATCAAATTCAATAGGACGGATGAAGTTAATATCTCTTAGATCTACTTTTTCTTTAAAAAGGGCGGGGTTGTTTTTTCCTTCTGCCATTATAAGAGTGTTGTCTTCCACATTCTTTTCTACGACGTAATAAGGTTTGGTTTCTCCCTTTTTAGATGATTTAGGGTTATCTACCCCGACATGTCTCTGACCGATGGTATAATACTGAACCCCTTCATGTTCTCCTATCTTATTTCCTTCGGTGTCCAAAACATCCCCTTTTGAAGGAGGAATATAATCTTTCAAAAAATCTTTAAGATCAACCTGACCAAGAAAACAAATACCTTGAGAATCTTTTTTATCAGCGGTAGGGAGATTAGCTTCTCTGGCTATCTCTCTTACCTTAGGTTTTGAATAGTTCCCAATCGGGAACAAAGATCTTTTTAAGTCTTTTTGGTTAAGCTTCCATAAGAAGTAAGATTGATCTTTGTTATCATCTTCTGCTATATATAAGGAATAATAATCTTTCTTTTCTATAAGCTTTACATAATGACCGGTAGCAATATAATCAGCCCCCATCTCTAAGGCTTTATCCATAAAAAGACCAAACTTTATCTCACGGTTGCAAGCCACATCAGGATTAGGAGTTAATCCTTCTCGGTACTCTTTGATCATGTAGTCCACTACTTTTTGTTTGTACGCCTTTTCTAAATCAAAGGCATAAAAAGGAATATCAAGATGTTCAGCCACCCGACGAGCATCTTCAGCATCATACTTTGCACAACCATCAACGTTAAAACATTTCAAAAAAACTCCGGTGACATCATAACCTTGATCTTTGAGCAGTAAAGCAGCAACGGAGGAATCAACACCTCCGGATAACCCTACAAAAACTTTTAAGTTGTTTTTCTCTTTTTCAGACATTGATATATATTATGTTTCTTAATTTAAAAAAATCAAATTTGAAAAAAGATAATTTTATACTTATATTTATAAAAAATAATCAAATAAACAAAATGTTAACCTACACAGAACTAAAACCAGGCGTTAATTTTATAAAAGATGGACAACCATATACAGTACTCGATTATACTCACGTAAAAAAACAACGAGGAGCTCCAATAGTTCAGTTGAAAATAAAAAACTTAATCACCGGGAAAACAAAGGATGTAACCGCTCATCAGAATGAAGAATATAAGGAAGCAGGAATTAAAAAAATACCCGCTGAGTTTATCTATTATCAAGATCATAAGAATGAGTACTGGTTCAAAAACCCTGATGATCCTAGTGAACGAACTCCGCTGAGTAGTGAGATAGTTGGAGAAGCAAAAAAATATCTAAAACCAAGTTTGGAAATAAAGATGATTCAGTTTAAAGAAGATATTGTAGATATAGAAATTCCGATTAAAATAAATTTTGAGGTCAAAACTGCCCCACCTAACGTAGAAGGGAATACGGCTGACAGCGGAAGCAAAAGAGTGACAATTGAGACTGGCTATAAAATAAGTACTCCTTTATTCATAGAAAAAGGAGATATTATAAAAGTAAATACCGAGACCGGGGAATATGTAGAAAGAGTGGAGAAGAAATAATTACTTTTCTTCTTTCTTCTCCTCTTCTTCTAAGGTTTCACCTAACGCTTCTTCAATAACACCTTTTAGTTCATCGATATCAATATCTGGTTTAGATTCTTCTTTCTTGTTTTTCTTTTTCTTATTTTTATTCTTAAGAGCTTCTTTAAGAGGTTTTTCTTTTTTGTGTGAACCAGCCTGAGGTTTTTTAGATAAAATCCATTCCTCACTTATTTTCTTCTCAACATACTTTCGAGGAGTGCCATACTTCCTACGAGTAAACTCAATGATCGTTTCCTTAGGAGAAGCATCTGTTGAAGGCTCTCTAGGAGGTAAGGTTTTAGCAGAAAAAGGATCAGAGGCCATACCGTCAATCATAAGGCGGATATAGATATGGAACTTAGATAAATTAACTAAGTCATTAGCAGTATACTCAGGCTCGAATTCTTTTTCCAAAAACTCTGCGTCAGCAGCCCCAACCCTAAAGGAAACTATTGTTCCTACGTTTCCAAATATTGCATCACGAACCTTAGTGTTTCCATCATCAATTAACTGATTTATGTACTGATGAGCAAGAGTTAAAGAGAGGCGGTACTTTCTTGCTTCAGAAAGAATCGTAGCAAAAGATTCAGTAGCGAAGTTTTGAAACTCATCGACGTATAAGAAGAAATCACGAAAATCTTTATTTGATTCTTTAGCTCGTGTCATAGCAGCTAGCTGAAGCTTGGTAATAACCATAGCTCCGATCAAGGCCATGTTATCCTCCCCTATTTTACCTTTAGAAACATTCACAATTAATATCTTCCCCTCATCCATAACTTTTTTCATATCTATCGCTGATTTACTCTGACCAAGAATATTTCTGATAAGCGGGTTGGTTACAAACTGACCTACCTTATTCTGAATAGCAGCAACAGCTTGAACCTGAAACTGCTGACTGTATTTTGCAAACTCTTCCTTCCAGAAATGTTTAACTACAGGATCTTCAAGATTATTTACAATCTCTTTCCTGTATTTCTTATCAGAAAACATCCTTAAAACTCCCAAAAGAGTAGCTTCAGGGTATTCTAAAAGAGCAAGGAGAGTGTTGTTTAAGATGTACTCCATTCGGGTAGACCATACGTCCGGCCATATTTTCTTGAACACTCCCATCATGCCGGAAGCAATAAGATGGCGCTGCTCATCAGCAACTTGTTCTAATGGGTTAAACCCAATCGGTTGTTCGGTATCAGATGGATCGAAGTAAATTACATCCTCAAGCCGATCTTCAGGAATATAATCCAAAAGATTCTCTGCGGATTCTCCATGAGGATCTACAAAACACATTCCTCGATCAGCTTGAATATCGGCTATTGCCATGTTTTCTAATAAGGTAGTCTTCCCTACTCCAGTCTTACCAATAATATATACATGACGTCTTCTATCATCAGTTTTTATCCCAAACTTAGTTTTCTTGTCTCGGTAATCTGTTTCTCCAATCAGAGTTATATCATTGTTTATATCTTTATCCATATTTATTGAACTGGCAGGTTAGCTGGTGGACCTCCACGCCTTGTAGAAACACGCTTTAATAACGGTGATTTTACACCTGTTGAAGGATAGTGATATATTGTGGCAAGCTCTTCAGTATTCAAAATTGATGTTTCTTTAGGAAAATTATTAGATATATAATTTGAAAAAATTCTCTTTTTCCTACTCTCTAAAACTTTTTCTTTAAATATTCCTTCAGTATCTGTTTTCACATCTTCGTTTTGTGTAAAAGCATTTAAGTTATTTGTGTTAAATTGTCGCAAGGAAGCAACAACGCTGGATATGTTTGATTGAGTAAAAGCATCTCTTCTATCAACATACACAAACCTGATAACAGCCTCAAAACCAATTTTAGACATTTTATTCTCAATCGCTTCAATGACTTTTCTTTTTCCGGGGGTAAGATCTTTACCTCCTTTATCATCATCGTCATCACTCCCAGAAGACCAGCTTGGTGGAGTATGAAAAGCGTTTATAAAGTTATTAATAAACTCAGCGACTCCAGCTGCCAAAGGAGTTATCCAATCAAATATAGAGGATTCATCCTTCTTCTTGCCCAAGATTTCATCGATAACATCCTCTGCGTCCTCATTCCATTCTTCATCATCAGCTGGTTTTACCAAAATTTGCAACCAGACCGCTTCTGTACCTTTGAGTTTAGACATTGTTTCCGTAATCCCGGCAATGGGATCAACAACTTCTTCTTCTTTATCTTTACCGATAAATTCAGGGTAAGTTCTTATTGGATACCCATCCTCTTTATCCAAAACAAACTCGGTTCCCCACACATCATATGTTTCATTAGGGAGAGAGGGCGGAAACTGGTTTTTATAATCATTCTCTTCAGGAATTAAGTTTATTTCTGCTTCAGGATACTGAGCATAGATTGAAGACTCAATTAAGTTACGATAATCACTAGGGATTCTGATAAAGAAATGAGTGCTCCCGGCTCGCCCTACCATTTCAAAAGAGGCCCAGTCAGAGATCTCATCTACAGCCGAAAATACCTGCTCCATTGCTTTAGGAGATTTTACTATCTCTTTAGGAGGGATCACCTCAAGAAGAGTCCAGTCAATATCTCTTCTCTCTTTTTGAGTTTCGTAAAAATCTTTTACTTTCCTGTATATTAAAAATAAAATAACAGGAATAAATAGCCACCAAACGGAGGCTATAAATTTAATTAAGAAATTCCATATATTCTTTACTAGGTTCATTTTTCTTAAATAATTACTGAAACTTCAACCGGTTTATTTAATTTTACCACATAACTTAATATGGATACACTCTTAAGCTTCTTTTATATGGTAACGGCCATCATCTAACCGCTTAAAGTTGTCTTTATTTTGAAGATTAAGCAAAATTGTGTTTTCTTTCAATATCTTTTTCTGATTAACAAGCTTTACCACTTCTTCGGAATGAAGAGGTCCTTGATTATCAAGTATTTTTTCAATAACTTCTTTCACGGTGCCTCCTTCATATCCGTGTTCCTTCAAACCATATATTCCTCTACCCACTAGCACAAAACGATTATCTTTTATCAACTCATTGTGTACGGTCTGAACATGAGCTGGGTTCTTAGCAATCCCCATCTCCCCTATCTCGTTAGCTATATCAGAAAAATGAAGGGGCTGTTGTTTTTTCTTTAGGACAAGATAAGCTTTATCACGAATTACCTTTGGTTCAATTTCAGGCCATTCCTTTAATCCAAAATCCCCAAATACATTCTTATCAAACTTTTTAGAGATAGAAACGTAGTTTTGGAAATAGGGTTCATTGAACTTTTCCTTATAAATCTTGTTGTTCAAAATTTCATCCTTATCCTCCTTTTTGAAAAACTTAACTACTTTTTTTAAGTAGCTGAAAAGTTTATCTTTAGCTTTTTTATTTTTATACCAAAAACTATAAACCTCTTTGGTTTCTTTTTGGAAAAGAGGTTTTTTAGCAATAAGAAAAATAAATCTAATTTTATTATCAATATGATCTGAGCTGCCTAGATCATTATTTTCTTTTATTTTCTGAATGAACTGGTCATCTTTACAAACTCCTCCACACTCTTCTAATGAATTGACGGCCTCTTTAATGAGATCGCTAAATCTTTCCTTTACGTCGTCTCTTATTTTTTTAATACAGCTTGATTCAATCTGACGAATACGTTCTCGGGTAACACCAATATCATCTCCAATAGATTGGAGAGTTCTTTGATCGCCGTTAAGACCAAAGCGTTCTTGGATAACTTTTTTTTGCTTTGGTTTAAATTTTGAGAGTACTTCTTGTAAGGTGTTGTCTAAATTTTTCATCTTTTATTTTAATTTATGTTATGTATATAAAATTGAGCCATCGACTCCCATCGATTGTTATTAATATAGTAGTCTATATAAAAATATATGTCAACCCCCTGATATTAACGTCCTTTTCCCCAGATATACAATAATGGGCTGGCTACAAAAATTGAGGAATAAGTACCAAAAAGAGTACCTACAAGGATGGTAAGAATGAAGTAAAAGAGTGATTCAGGGCCGAAAATAAGAAGAGAGACAAGCACTATAACAAGAGTTAGGGATGTATTAATGGACCGAACTATGGTCTCGTTAATACTGTCATTAATTATCTCTTTCAGATCAATTTTTTTACCTTTGTTCACTAATAGGTTTTCTCTGATTCTGTCCATAACAACAATGGTGTCGTTAACAGAAAAACCAAGAACCACCAACAAAGCTACAATGAAAGTAGTTTCTACCTCTATTCCTTGAATAGCGCCTAGAACAGCAAACATACCCACAGGAATACTGACATCATGAACTAAAGCTAACAAAGCAGTAACTCCGTACTTCCAAGATTTTATCGGACGAGAGACCTTTCTAAAGGCCCAGGCAACAAACAAAGTAATGCCTATAAGGACCCCTATAATAGCCCAGATAGCCTTTTTACGAAGTTCGCGACCGATTACCGGCCCAACACTAGAAAAGCTCTTTTCTTCTATTTCCCCAAATTTATCTTCCAAGAACTTTTTATAGCTCTGATGCTCTTTTTCGTTCATATCAGGAAGACGAATAATCATATCTCCGGTGCTAACAGATTTAACAGAAGCCTCCACATCATACTCGGAAATAAGAGTTGACTGAACTTCTTTAGTGGTTAGCTCTTGATTCGAAAACTCAACTCTCCACTCTGTTCCTCCCGCTAGATCAATACCAGGCTTCAGGCCAAAAACACCAACTAAAATCCAGCTTGTGATAACAAGCACTACAGCAATGGAGATAAATATTTTACTTTTGTTTATGATATCCATAAATTTTATTCTTTAGCAGCAATTCTTAAAATTGTTCTGGTTATTGTAATAGCGCTAAACATACTTACCAAAACCCCGATCAAAAGAGTTAAAGCAAAACCCTGCACAAAACCACTGGTGAAATAGAACAAGATTACACAACTGATGATAGTAGTAATATTTGAATCACGGATAGAACTCCAAGCTCTTTTGAAACCTTCTTCTACTGCATGAGAGAATACAAGACCTCGGTCTAACTCTTCTTTCATTCTTTCAAAAACCAAAATATTTGCATCTACAGCAATACCTATCGAAAGAATAAAACCAGCCACCCCGGAAAGAGTCATAGTAACAGGAATGGCTTTGAAAATTCCCAAGACTAAACTGACATACATCAATAAAGAAGCAGAAGCAAAAAGACCTAGCTTTCTATAGTAAGCGGTCATGTATAAGATTACGGCCAAGAATCCTAAAATTCCGGCGGTGATAGATTTGTTTAATGAGTTCTTACCTAAGGTAGGGCTAACAGTCTGCTGGTTTATCAACTTAATAGGAGCTGGTAAGGCACCGGCATTAAATCTTTCTACTAATTTTTGAGCTTCTTCTCTATTAAAATTCCCTGTTATCTGTGCTTTTCCTCCAATTATTTTCTGTTGAACTGTTGGCTGAGTTAAAAGATTGTTATCTAAAAATATAGCCACGGGCTTACCAACGTTACGAGCCGTAATTTCTTCAAAAAGCTTGGAGCCTTCTTTTGTAAACTCAATATACACTAAAGGTTCGTTAGTGTACTGACTAAAATCAAGCTGAGCACTTTTGACGTACCTACCTGTTAAGTCTGTTTTGGTATATGAAATAGTAGAGGTTCCAGCGTCTACGGAAACCGTACCTTCAGAAGAGGTAGCAGTCTCCGCCTCAACAGTACCAGGCTGACTAGCAACTTCCCTAAAATCAAGAACCGGGGTTGAGCCAATCTCTTTTATAGCTTTATTTACATCCTTTACCCCTGCAAGCTCTACCACTAAACGATTATCCTCATTTATCTCCTGGGTATAGACTCTCGGCTCACTAACTCCAAAAAGATTAACACGCTTCTCTATTACATCCCTTAACCCTTTTACTACGGTATTATGATCAGACGGATTAACGTCCGAGAGGTCAATGTCATAAACAAGATAACTTCCACCCGCCAAATCAAGGCCTAACTTCCAAGATCGGAAGCTACTAACCTTTTTCCAGGCAGGTTGATAGACAAAAACGCCTGCAAAAATTGAGATTAAAACAATGAAGAATAAAATTGCTATTGAGTTTTTCTTTTTTTCAGAGTTCATTGATAAAAAACTGAGTTTTTAACTATTTGGTAGTGTACAACTTTGAAAAAAGATTTTCAAATCATTTTATAAATAATCTGTTTTTTCAATGAAAAACCATTTTAAAGATTCGATTATCATAAGGTTCAAAAAACCAAACCCGGTTAGCACTAACCAGTCTATAAACCCAAGAGCAACGGTAGATAATAAGCTTTGCAATAAAGGAGTATAAACTGCGGCTACCATTAGGAATAAGCTTATTAAAACTGAAATATTCAAAAACTTATTAGAAAATGGATTGTACTGCCATATATTCCTGTTTAAATTTTTACAAGAAAAAACAAAGAATAATGAGTCTATAGCAAGAGCTACAAAAATAACAGTCCGAATATGTTCAATGGTATAGTTAGCAGAGTTAAAGAGATAGAAAAATATACCAATTAAAACAAAGTTGCTCACCAAGGAGATAATGGTAATTATTGTTTTCATCTCTGTATTTAACAAAGGAGTATCCTGAGGTTCTGGTTTTCTTTCCATTACTCCTTTTTCTTCTTTTTCAAATGTAAAAGAAATACCCGGTAGAGCATCTTCTATCAGATTAACCCATAGTATTTGAAGGGCGGTAACGGGAAGAGGCCATCCCATGATAACGGCGCTACCGATAAGAATAAGTTCTGAGAAAGCGCTAGATAGAAGATAGGTAATAACCTTTCTAATATTATCAACAATAATTCTTCCCTGTCTTATAGCAGCAGGAATAATAGAGAACTTATCTCCTAATAAAACAAGATCGGAAACTTCTTTTGCTACATCGGTACCGGAACCTAAGGCTATCCCAATATTTGATTTTTGTAGAGCAGGAGCGTCATTAATTCCGTCTCCAGTCATAGCAATCACCTCTCCTCTCTTTTGACAAGCATTTATAATCCTCATTTTATGTTTCGGTTCTACTCTAGCAAAAACAGCGATGTGTTCTAATTCTTCTTCTAATTCTTCGTCAGACATTTTTTCAAGATCTCTTCCTTCTATAACCTTTTTTGATTCTCTATTTATCCCTAATTTATTTGCAACAAAACGAGCCGTTTCTACGTGATCTCCGGTAACCATAATGATTTTAATCCCGGCTTCCTGAGATAGTTTAATAGCTTTTTTTACCCCTTTTCTTATTGGGTCATAGATAACTATTAATCCTATAAAATCGATTTTTTCAACACTGTTTTTTAGATCTTTTTTATCTTTGGGGAATTCTTTATAACCTAGAGCGACAACACGAAATCCTTTACTGGTAAATTCTTCTAGTTTTTTTAATACTTCTTGTTCGTCTTTTTTAGATAGATTATCAGAAAGATCAATTAAAACTTCTGGGGCACCGGAGATATAAACATTTGTCTTTCCCCCATCTTTATGAAAAGCGGCAGAGTATTTTCTTGAAGAGTTGAAAGGCATCTTATATGCAAGAGGTTCCTCTTCTTCAATATCTTCAAAAGAGATTCCATAATCAATACCTGCTTTTATAAGGGCTTTGTCGGTAGGACTACCTTTGATAGTCCAGTTTTCAGTATTAGCCTCTGGGTTTTCTATAAAAGCGTTGTTCGCTAAAGAAGCTATTTTATAACCAAGTTCTTTCTTGTCATTATCTAGAGTAAATAGCTTTTGAGCTTCCATCTTACCCTCAGTCAAAGTAAGGGTTTTATCGGTGGCGATAATAGAAGAACTGCCTAAGGTTTCAGCGGAGGTAAGTTTTCTTACTAACCCCTTTTTCTTTAAAATTAACTGCATCCCTACTGCTAAAATAGCGGTTATTGCCACCGGTAATCCTTCAGGTATGGCAGCTACAGCTATGGCTACAGCCAAAGTAAACATTTCAATGAAATCACCGCCTGTAAAAATACCTTCAAGGAATATAAAAACAGTCACTAAACCAATGATCCCGGAAAGGGACCAAGAAAATTTTTTAATCTTTTTTTGATAAGGGGTTTTTTCTTCTTCTATTTCTTGAACCATAGTAGAAACACGTCCAATCTCAGTATTATCTGAGGTGCTTACTACCACGGCCTTCCCACCACCATTAGCTACAATACTCCCCATATACACCATATTTTTTCGGTCAGCAAGAGAGGTATCTTTTTCTAAGGTTTTAGTTCCTTTTTTAGAAGGTTTCCATTCTCCGGTAAGGATTGCTTCATTAGTTTTCAAATCCCAAGATTCTATAATTCGAGCATCGGCGGGTATTTTATCACCTGATTCTAAGATTATTACATCACCCGGGACTAGCTCTTCTTGAGGTATTTCCTTTTGGTTGCCATTTCTTATTACTTTAGCCTTTACCTTTAAAATTTTTCTTAATTTGCTTAAAGCTCTAGTGGCTTTATTTTCTTGAAAATATCCAATGAGGGTGTTTAAAATAACCGCCGCCCATATTACTAAAGCGTCGGTGTACTCAGCCATAAATAAGGTAACTATACCAGCAATGGCTAATATAAAAATAAGAGGGCTTTTAAATTGTTCTAAAAATATTCTAAACCTAGAAGGAAGTTCCTTTTCTTCTAAAACATTTTTACCATATTTATTTTGACGTTCTCGGGCTTCTTTGTTTGGTAAACCTTTTTGAGGGTCAACTTTTATTTTTTGAAGAACCTCTTTTATTGACGCATTATGCCAACTATTTTTCATATGTTTTTACTTAAAAATTATCGTGAAGTTATGATATATTATATTATATATGACCTATATATCTAAATACCTAAAGCACGAGACAAAAAGAAATACCCTCTTTAGGTTTTTACTTATTCTTTTAATTGTTACTGCTTATTTTGTTTTGATGAGTATTAAGTATGGTGTTCAAGAAGGATTCTTGGTTACTCTTCTAACGTGGTCATTTTTTGTGTTCTGTACGCCAATAGCTGATGCGGGGTTTTTGATTGATTTTCCTATAAGATTAGTGGGGAAGGTAAGGATGGTTTTTTCTGAGTTAGGAGTTTGGTTAACGGCAGCGACTATAAATGTATTAGCTCTCACTATCTCTCCCTCAATTTACCAGCAAACAGAAATATTAAAGCTTTTTCATCATATATTATCAAATCCGTTCCCTTACTGGTTGATAATAGTTCTTTCGGCAGGAGGAACCTTTTTCTCTATTTATTTTGGAGACGAGCTAATAGATGTAACTAAGCATAAACATCGAGTGAAACATAAAAAGCATCGCCGGAAACACTGGATAATTATTATGGGGTTCTTGGGAGCTGGAATGATACTTTTGTATGTTTATCTAATAGGTCAATTAGGAATAAATATTCCTTTGGTATAGAATAGACTTTATTTTCCGTGACAATATTTATACTTCTTCCCTGACCCACACCAACAAGGATCGTTGCGGCCTATTTTTTTACCTTGAGGTGTTTTTCCTTTTTCAATCTTTTTGTTAGAATGTTTTGCTTTTTTAGGTTTGTTATCTTGTTTA
Organism: uncultured Candidatus Saccharibacteria bacterium; assembly: GCA_964495575.1. Taxonomy (GTDB): domain Bacteria; phylum Patescibacteriota; class Minisyncoccia; order UBA6257; family GWB1-50-10; genus DATGCT01. The sequence goes on along the minus strand of CAZBVS010000009.1, from coordinate 893 downwards.
AGTTTATCTTTCACGTGAGATAAATCAGCTTCAAAGATAGAAAATACAGTTTTAAAAGTAAAGGCATTAAATTTTCTTTTAAGATCTTGATACATTTGATGAGCCTCTCTCCTATATTCTACAAGAGGTTCATGCTGAGCATACGCTCTTATTCCTACTGAGGTTCTTAGAGACTTAAGGTTTTCTAAATGATTTACCCAAAGTGAATCTAATATTCTGGTAATATGTCGGGCTACTATCTTTGATCTTTTGGAATCAATCTTTTCCGGGACATCATCTAGTTTATCTTCTAACTTCTCTATTTCCTCTCTCTTCTCCTCTATTTCATCTCTTTTGTCTTGACCACGAAGCATCTCAATTTGGTTTTTTAATAACTCGACAGAAGATTGAACATGGTTGTTTAAAATGTCTTTTACCATTGGCAAAATATCATTATTCTCGCCGGCTTTAAGGAACTTTATTCTCCGAGAGTATATAGCATCACGCTGGCGATTAAGGACATCATCAAAATCAAGAAGATGTTTACGAGAATCAAAGTTCATCCCCTCTACTTTTTTCTGAGCTTGGTTAACAGCTTTTGATATTAAACCGGACTCAATTGGAGTATCCTCGGGGACATTCATGGTCTGCATTACTTTGCTTATTCTTTCTGCCCCAAATACTCTCAAAAGATCATCTTCTAAGGATAAGAAAAACTGACTAGAGCCGGGGTCACCTTGTCTGCCTGACCTACCACGAAGCTGGTTATCAATTCTTCTTGCTTCATGTCTTTCGGTGCCGATAACATGGAGACCTCCAAGGTTTTTTACTTCTTCTGCTTTCTTTTTATCAAGAGGGGCACCACCTAGTACAATATCAACTCCTCGACCGGCCATATTTGTGGCAACGGTGAC
>CAZBVS010000008.1:0-26960 GCA_964495575.1 uncultured Candidatus Saccharibacteria bacterium | reverse complement strand
GACCCCAACCGGATTTGAACCGGTGTTACCAGGATGAAAACCTGGCGTCCTGGACCAGGCTAGACGATGGGGCCTTCAAGGCGGAGAGGGAGGGATTCGAACCCTCGGAGCCCGTGAGGACTCAATACCTTAGCAGGGTACTGCTTTCGACCACTCAGCCACCTCTCCTTACCTTCTAAAAATACAGTATTATCTGCTTCTTTTCAAATATTTTGTACCTTTCTGATACTAAACAAATTTGCCAAACAAGGCAAATCTCTGTTAACCTTGATAAACATGAAGAAACGAACACCAATAGTTACAATATTAGGCCATGTAGATCATGGTAAAACAACCCTTCTTGACTATATCCGCAAGACAAGCGTTGCGGAAGGAGAAGCAGGGGGTATTACCCAAGCCATTGGAGCGTATAAGATAGATCATGGTGATAACGAGATAACCTTTATTGACACCCCCGGTCACGCTGCTTTTTCAAAGATGAGGGCTCATGGGGCTCAAGCGGCTGACCTCGCTATTTTAGTTGTTGCTGCTGATGATGGAGTAATGCCTCAGACAGAGGACGCTATTAAACACATCAAAGAAGCTGATATTCCTTTTGTTGTAGCTGTTAATAAAATTGATGTTGAAGGAGCTAATATAGAAAAAACGAAGAACGATCTTATCAAATCAGAGGTGTATCTTGAAGGTATGGGTGGGGATATCTCATACCAAGAAATCTCTGCTCTCCAAGGTGATGGCGTAGATGAGCTTCTTGATCTAGTTAATCTTGCCGCTGAAGTAGAGGAGATTGAGCATGATCCTGATAAGCCTGGTGAAGGAGTGATTTTAACCAGTAACTGTAACTGTCAAAGAGGTGTAATCGCTGGAGGAGTAGTAAAAGAAGGGGCTATTCATAAAGGAGACAAAATATTCTCTGAATCAACTGAGGGGAAAATAAAAAATCTTGAGAACTTTTTAGGTGAAGAAGTAGAAAAAATAGAAGCTGGTTCCCCAGCTTTGATCGTTGGTTTTGATGAACTGCCTGAAGTTGGAGAAGTATTTAAAATAGATCAAAAACCAGAAACTAAAAAGAAACTCAAAAGAAAAATAACCAGATCCATTCCAAAAGATGATGAAAGATTAAAAGTTGTAATTAAAGCAAAGGAATCTGGTTCTCTAGAGGTTGTTACCGAAATGGTTGACCGCCTTTCAAAAGAGATGCCTGTAGTTGTAATAAGTGGTAGCGTAGGTGATGTGTGTGAAAGTGATCTTAAGAACGCTTCAAGTTTTAACGCTGTTATTGTAGGTTTTGAAACTGACATTGATAAAGCAGCTGATAATCTAGCTAAAACCCAGAACGTAGATATTATTACCTCTAACATAATTTATGAACTAGAAGATAAGCTAAGAGAATATATTGAAGAAAACACCGAAAAAGATCAAAGACTTCTTGAAATATTAGCTGTTTTTGAGAAAAAAGAAGGTAACCAACAAGTTATTGGAGGTAAGATAATAAAGGGATATGTTGAAAATCAAGAAGAATTTGATATTATCTCAAATGAAGAAAAGATAGGCGAAGGAAGAATTATTAATCTTCAATCAAATAAAAGAGATATTCAGAAAGCAGAAGAAGAACAGGAAGTAGGTTTGTTAGTGGACTCAGAAACTGAGATATCTGAAGGAAATATCTTGGCTTTTTCCTAAAATATTGTATTATTACCTTAGAAGCGTCTAATCTTTATTTTTTAAAATATTTTTATATAATATAGGCCAGGTGGGAGAATGGTTATCCAAAGGACTGCAAATCCTTTCTATGTCGGTTCGAATCCGATCCTGGCCTCATAAATGCCCGGGTGCTGGAATTGGCAGACAGGCCGGACTTAAAATCCGTTGGAGCTATAACTCCGTGAGGGTTCAAATCCCTCCCCGGGCACATACAAAATCATGAAAAAAATACTTGCTAACACACTTGCTATAATATTCCTTTTTATTCTTTTTTTGGTAGCCGTTACCTTAAAAAAGACTAACTCTAACATTGAAGCAACAGACTCTAATGAGTTTCAGAGTAGCTTTACCGGCCCCACAAGCTCCCCCTCGGGAGTGAAAGGGCCAACAACTCCTCCACCATCTTTTAATGAATAAGAAAAGTAAAAAACCACCGATTAGTCGGTGGTTTTTAAAATGTGCGGGTAGGGAGAATCGAACTCCCGGCTCCTGCATGGCAAGCAGATGTTTTGCCACTAAACCATACCCGCTTCATCTATATTATAATATTTATCACTTACTAACTCATTAGGCAATAATTTTAACCATATTTTAATTTTTTCCTTCAGGTAAGTGCTGGGGATTCCTGCGTTACATATCCCGTGACCAACTTTTTTAGTTTTATGTCTTCCTTTGATCAATATATTTTTATTAAAGTTGGATTTAGAGAACTGGGTATTTTTGACCCAAAAATTTTTACATTGATTGTTCTTGATATCTGGATAAATAATAAGCGACGCTTTAATTTTATTCTTTTTAGCTCCACAAATATCTGTTAAAAATTTAACAAATAACCTTATCATTAATGGGTCAGTATTAGAAACCCTAACAAGACCCTTTGAAACTCTATCCCCCTCACCCCAATAAATAATTAACCCAGATATAAAAAGTGGATGAAACTTAAAATACTCAAATTCTTTCCTTGCCTCCTTTTTGGCTTGATTATATGCTTTTTTTAATTTATGTCCTCTAACTTTATTGAGCTCTCTCATGCGTGCTCTGCTTTTGTCCTTGGCTTTATTTATAAGAGAGTTTTTTACATTCTTTGACCATTGTTTGTCACTAAGCCAATTAGAAAGAGTGCTTATAGGGATATTTAGCTGCTTGTTAATGTCCTTATAACTTTTCCCTTGTTTTCTTAATTCAATCGCTTGTTTTTTATCTGATCTCATTTGTGTATGATTACTTTATCATTGATGATATAATCATAACACACTACTTCAAAAAGATATATATTCTATACTAGAGAGGTGTTGTACTACTGAACCATACCCGCTTATCTAAAATTATTATACAGATTATGCAGCTAAAAACAACTTTTTTATTAAATTTTGATATTCTTAATTTATAATACTATACTTAAATTAGTAGATTAATTTAACAAGAAAGGAGGTTATATGTGAACAAAAGTTTTGGTTTGTTCAAAAAAGAAGAATTAACCTTGCCTTTGTACGGGGAAGGATACAGGAGTGAGGAAAGAGTAAGAGCTGCCCTTCAGCGTTTAAAGAAGCAAAATTTTCTTTCCGATTTTTTAAAGGCTAGACCAAAAGATGATAAAGCGGGGATTGATTTTTGGTTAATTGTTCCAGGTGAGTTTAAATATCTGGAAATGCCGTTACAGGTAAAAAGTTCCACGTACTGTCAGATACAGCATAAAAATTCTCATCCTAAAATTCCTTCTGTGGCTGTTGGCCATATCAAGTTTAAGTCTGTTTTGAAAAAGATTAAAAAAATTATTTCCCAGTACAAAAGTAACGTAATTCTTCATCTTTAATTTTAATTTTTAACAGGGCCTGCGTTGACGCCAGGCCCTCTTTCTTTTAAGATACTATTGAATTAAAAAACACATAAATGAAAAACATTTCTAAAAATTTTTTGTGGGTAATTCTGGCTTTTATTCTAATAAGCCTTGTTTTTTCTTTAGTTGGAGAAGTTGATTTTCAAAAACCAGAGAAGCTAAGCATGAACGAGGTGGCTAACCGAATTAAGTCAGGTGAAGTCCAGTCTATTACTGTTTCTGGTAATGATCTTGAGATTATGCTCTTCGGTAAAAAGGAGGCGGTATCAAGGAAAGAAGCTGAAACCGGCCTTACCCAAACCTTGAAAAACTACGGCGTTTCTGGTGAGGCTCTTCAGAAAGTAAACGTCACCTTCAAAGGAGAGGGAGGTTTTAAGTACTGGGCTGGTATTTTAATTCCAACTCTTCTTCCGTTGATAATAATCGTTGCTATTTTCTGGTTTATGTTCAAAAGAGCCAGAGGAGGCATGAATCAAGCCTTTACTTTTGGAAAAGCTAATTTAAAATTATCCTCTCCTTCTCGAACGAAGGTAACCTTTGATGATGTAGCTGACTTAAAAGAAGCCAAAGAAGAGTTAAGAGAAATTATTGATTTCCTTAAAAACCCTGACAAGTTTCTTGATATCGGCGCTAAAATTCCAAGAGGTATTCTCATGATGGGCCGTCCTGGTACTGGGAAAACGTTACTTGCTCGAGCAGTTGCGGGAGAAAGCCAGGTTCCTTTCTTCCACATCTCTGCCTCAGAGTTTGTAGAGATGTTTGTTGGGGTAGGCGCTTCCCGAGTCCGAGATGTTTTTGAAACCGCTAAAAAGGCTTCTCCTTCAATAATCTTTATTGACGAAATTGACGCCATCGGCCGTCAGAGGGGAGCCGGTGTAGGAGGTGGCCATGATGAACGAGAACAAACCTTGAATCAAATTCTTTCCGAGATGGACGGGTTTGATAAAGAGACTAATGTTATTGTTATCGCCGCTACGAACCGGCCTGATATTCTTGACAAAGCTCTTCTTCGCCCCGGAAGGTTTGATCGTCAGGTAGTTCTTGATATGCCGGATATTAAAGGTAGAGAAAAGATTCTAAAGCTTCACGCTAAAGAAAAACCTTTATCAGACGATGTTGATTTACATAAAATTGGTATCCGTACTCCTGGATTTTCCGGAGCCGATCTTGAAAACCTTTTAAACGAAGCTGCAATTCTTGCTGCTAAGAACGGTAAAAAGGAAGTCAACCAAGATGATATTCTTTCCTCTATCGAAAAAGTTATGCTTGGACGAGAAAGGAAGTCCCGGGTTATCACCGATAAAGAAAAAAAGATAACCGCCTATCACGAAGCTGGCCACGCTTTGATAACCGCAGGTCTTGAAGAAGCTGACCCTGTCCAGAAAGTTTCTATCATCAGCCGGGGGATGAGCGGGGGATACACTATAAAACTTCCTACCGAAGACAAGCGTCTCAAAACCAAGTCTGAGTTTATTGCCGAGGTAGCCATTGCTCTAGGAGGTTATGCTTCAGAAACAATGGAGTTCGGAGACATCACTACTGGTTCCTCAAACGATATTAAAAAATCAACCGAGCTTGTCCGAAAACTTGTTACCCAGTACGGGATGAGTGATAAATTAGGACCTCGAACGTTTGGAGACACAGATGAGATGGTGTTTCTAGGTAAAGAGATGACTGCCGAACGAAACTATTCCGAGAAGGTAGCTGAAAAAATTGATAAAGAAGTTGATAACTTTATTAGTAGAGGCATGAAACTAGCTCAGAAAATATTAAAGGATAATAAGGATTTGTTAGATAAAATAGCAGAGACCCTGATTGAAAAAGAGACAATTGAACATGATGAATTTAATGAAATTATAGAAGAGGCAGGTTTAGAAAAAATATCTGTTAACTCTAATTAATTGACAGTAGACCCTTTTTCTATGAAAATATAAAGGAAGCGCCTGTAGTTCAGGGGTTAGAACGCCGCTCTTATAAAGCGGAGGTCCCTGGTTCGAATCCAGGCGGGCGCACACTTAGATGAAAAAATTCCAAAAAAATAAAGAGAACTTTATCTGCGCCAATTGTGGCGCCAAGGTAGTAGGGAATGGGTATACAAACCACTGTCCTAATTGTTTGGTGAGCCGTCATGTCGATATTAACCCTGGAGACAGAAAAAATGACTGTCGAGGATTGATGGATCCTGTAGATATAGAGCAAGAAAACGGAGAATATATAATCATCCATAAATGCAGGAAATGTGGAGAAAAGAAACGAAACAAAGCTACTAAAGGAGATAATCTTGAGTTAATAAAGAAAATATCTCAATCCAAGCCAATCCCCGATAAAAGAAAAGAGGTTTACCTTTAATCAATTTATATATATACTGGAAAAGCAAGGTCGATTTCACTAATTAAAATCAATAAATAATTATGAAAAAAATAGGAGAGGTTACTCATTACTTCGGTAAGCCTGAAGTAGCCGTTCTTAAACTTTCAGACAAGCTTGAGAAAGGAGACACAGTAAAGTTCATGAGAGGAGATGAAGAACTCTTTGAACAAAAAGTTAAGTCACTTGAAATCGATCATGAAAAGGTTGAAGAAGCCGGTAAAGGAGATGATGTTGCTATGAAGGTAGACGAGAAACTTCACGAAGGAAATGAGGTTTATATAGAAGAGTAACTTGTAAAAATCGTTAATTTATAATAAGATTGACTCAGCTGACCTGCTTGTTAGTTGGGTCAATCTATAAAGGGCGGTTAGCTCAGCTGGCTTAGAGCATCTCGTTTACACCGAGGGGGTCGCAGGTTCGAGTCCTGCACCGCCCACAAAGGATCTTGCATCCTGAACTAAAATACAATACGATAAAAAAGGATTTTGGGTTTAGCAAAAAGATAGGATAAGGTTCTAAAACAAAAGAGGCCGCGGTAGCTCAGGGGTAGAGCAGCTGCTTGAAGCGCAGCGTGTCGGGGGTTCGATTCCCTCCCGCGGCACAATAAAATAAAACCCACCGTTTGGTGGGTTTTTCTAATGTCGGGGCGGCCGGATTTGAACCGGCGATCTCCTGCTCCCAAAGCAGGCGCCCTAAGCCTCTAGGCTACGCCCCGTTCCAGGCACAGTTGCAATATTAACTTGAAAATACTAAAATTGCAACTGTGAATGATCTAAATTCATTCACAAATCTTATGCCCTCGTAGTTCAACGGATAGAACAGCGGGTTTCTAACCCGCCAATGTGGGTTCGATTCCTACCGAGGGTACATTTTTTTAGCTCACCTGGTATAATAAAGTCTAGTTCCTTAATAACCTGCCTTGCTAAAGACCACGCTTTATGCCACTTCCTGCCTAAATGTCTTTAGCCCTCTAGGGTGCCTTTATACAAAGGCACCCTCTCTCTTGCAAAAAGCAGTAAATAGCATTAAAGTAAAGTTAGGTAAGTGGTGGATGTAGCTCAATTGGTAGAGCATCAGCTTGTGGAGCTGACGGTTGCCGGTTCAAGCCCGGTCATCCACCCATAAAAACCACCTTGAAGGTGGTTTATTTTTATACCCTATTGTTGTATAATCCTCATATAAGAAAGGTTTAACAAAAATAAATATAAAAAACATGAAAAAAATATTACTAACCATAACTATTTTCAGCTTGTTAGCTACACCGCTGTACTCTTTGGCCGCTGAAGATGACAGCTTCTTAGGCCAAACAAGTCATTTTCTTGAAAGGGTATTCTCAGGTGAGAAGGAAGTTGAGGAGAATGTCCCGGGAGAAACTGACCAGGCTCTTCCAGGCCCTGGAAGAGGGAAGGCTCAATCTGCTAGGCCAAACCGAGCTCCAACTCAAGGAGTTAGATCCGCTGAGGATAAAGGATCAGTCTCTCCTAATAAATCTGTTTCGGGTGATAAAGACAGGATAAGAGAGCACCAGCCTGCAACCTCTTCTAATACCTCAATTAGTTCCGGAGGTGAAGGAATTGGCGACGCTGTTCAAAGAACTGTTCGTGTAAATAGTCAGTTCTCGGTTACTCTTGAAGAGAACGCTTCTACAGGACACAGGTGGGAGGTTTCTTCTACCCCTGATGTAGTTTCCTTTATTGACTCCGATTATCTCTCTGAGATAGACCAGGCTAATGAAGATGTAGAAGCCCGTAAGGTAGGAACTCCTGGTAAAAGAATCTTTAAATTCAACGCCATCAAGGAGGGTATCGGAGAGATTGAGCTCTCTTTAAGGAGTCCTGCTGATGAAGTAGTTGATTCCAAGATCTTCCAGGTTAAGGTTGTTGCTGAAGACAAGGATATAGGCAGGGAAGGCTCTTTCTTTGATAGAGTAAGAGACAGAGTTAAGGACATGATCAACCGCCCTACCTCAAGCTCTGATAGAGCTCAGGGCCCAGGAGAGTTTAAACCATCTGATGAAGCTAATGTTCCTGAGGAGGTTCGTCAGTTTATTGAACAAAAGAGAGAGGAAGTTCGTAACAAGCTTCAGGAAAATCAGCAAAGAATTCAGCAAATAAGAGAAGAGGTTCAGCAAAAAATTCAACAGAAGAGACAAGAAATCCAGCAAAAACTGGAAAGAATAAGGAATGAACAGAAGAAACAAACCGCAGAGAGAATTCATAACAGATTATTAGAAACTCGAGAAAAAACCCTTATGAACTTCAATAATGCTTTGGATAGAATGGAGACTGTTCTTACAAACATTAGTACCAGAGCTGATAAGGCTCAATCAGAAGGAAAAAACATTGAAGAGGTAGAAACATTAGTAGCCAACGCTCAAGATAAAGTTACTCAAGCAAGAGAAAGGGTTCAGAACATCTTCCAGAAAGAATATCAACTTGAGTTCAGCAATGAGGAACAGCTAAGAGAAAGTTTCCAGAATGTAAGAGATGAAGTATACACCGATCTTTCTGGAGCTAGAGACACAATCAATGATGTTCGTGATACTACCGAATCAGCCGCTGATGCATTAAACCAAATTTTAGAGTCGGATAATTAAATAAAATAAACAAAACATGAATAAAAAAGTAATTTGGGGAATAATAATAGTAATTATCTTAGCTGCAGTAGTCTTGTTTGCGCCTAATAATCCTGCTAAAGAAGATAATGAGAGTGATGTAGATTTGGAGGACAATGCCACGACTACTGAACCTACCGAACAGGATGCAAACGAAGCTAACCAAGAGTCCTCCGAAGACTTAGGAGAAGACGCTACTTCTTCTATTGATGAACAGCTTGAAGGAATAAATGTTGATGACCTAGAAAATGAGTTTAATGAGATAGATGAGGATCTCCAGAACCTCTAAAAGTTATAAATATATAAAAGTAGCTCCAGGATTTTCCCTGGAGCTATTTTTTATATATAATAAACCCACTTATGAACACCAAATTTTACACAGGAAAAGGGGATGACGGGAAATCAAACATGGGTGATAAAAATATCAGTAAGTCTTCATTATATGCGGAGACGATAGGCTCATTAGATGAACTAACAAGCTGGCTTGGAGTTGTTCGAGCCACTATTGAAAATCAGTTTGTGACTGATTCTGTAATGAGGATTCAGAAATCTCTCTTTATCATTCAAGCTGAGGTAGGAGCTCTAGGAGCTGATCACAAACCGGATAAGATAATTCCTGAGGATAGAGTAAAGACCTTAGAGTCTGTAATTAAAAAAATAGACCAGGAAATTCCTGAGATTACCCACTTTGTAATTCCTGGAGGAACCAAAGAAAGCGCAGTACTTGATTTTGGCCGTACTCTAGCTCGTAGAGCAGAAAGAAAAATCGTTGCCTTCAAAGACAAAAAGAAGGTTTCTGAAAACTCTTTACAGTTTATGAACCGTCTTTCCAGCACTCTATTTGCTCTTGCCCGGTATATGAATTACAAAGAAGGAGAAAAAGAAAGTACTCCTGATTATAAATAAATCCTTTTTTATAACCTCCCAAGAAGGTATAATATAAAAAAATAAGTAAAAATAATATGTTAACTATTCAAACAATAATAACAAGAGTTTTAATTGCTGTGGCTTTAGGAGCCTTAATTGGTTTAGAACGAGAGTTAGTAGGTAAAGAGGCAGGGATAAGAACCGATATCTTAGTAGTTAGTGGTTCCACTATCTTTACTATGATAGGCCTTATGCTTCCTTATATCGGAGCCTACTCATCTACTAATATTGAGCACTTAATGAATATAATTGAAACCAGTCGTGGTTTTTCAGTAATTGCTTCTATCGTCACCGGGGTTGGTTTCTTAGGTGCCGGTGTAATCCTCAAGAAAGATCACCACGTTAGTGGAGTAACCACCGCTGCCTCGATCTGGTTTGCTGCTGCAGTGGGTATCTTAGTCGGAGTTGGTCTTATCAAAACAGCTGTTATCGCCGCTGCCGGGATAAGCTTTATTCTCTTTATCTTAAGAAAAATTGATCTCTTTAACCTTTTAAATAAAAAGGAAAGAAGAGAAAAGTTTCAAGAAGATGAAGTATAAAGATTATATCTATCTAGACTACGCCGCAACAACGCCTCTGGATCCTTTAGTGGAAGAGGCGTTTTTGCCTTATCTAAAAGATAAATTTGGTAACCCCGGTTCTCTTCATAAACCGGGACAGGACGCTATTACCGCCGTTGATGATGCCCGTCAGAAAATAGCTGATATTTTGAATGTAGATTTTCATGAGGTTATCTTCACCGGCTCCGCCACTGAAGCAAACAACCTTATCTTACGCGGGGTAGTTAAAAAAGCGTTATCAGAAATTGATCATCCTAAGATAATCACTTCTACTATCGAACACCCCTCCGTCATCAACACCGTCCGGGACTTAGAAGATGAAGGGGTAGAGGTTGTGTGCTTGGAGGTTGATAAAGATGGTTTTATTGATCTTAATAAACTAAAAGAAGAACTTGATGACCGAACGGTCCTTGTTTCGGTAATGTATGCCAATAATGAGATTGGTAGTATCCAGCCTGTACAGAAAATAGCTGAGATAGTTAAAGACTCAAGGTCAGAAAGTAAGTTCCCGGTATTTCATACTGATGCCGTCCAAGCTTTTCAGTACTGCCCTTCTGATATTAAGAAGCTTGGAGTTGATGCCATGACTCTCTCGGCTCATAAGATATACGGCCCTAAAGGTATCGGTCTTTTGGTTAATAAAAAAACAGAGGAAGACGAGTACTTAACCCACCCCGTTATCACTGGTGGAGGTCAGGAGTTTAGTCTCCGGTCCGGCACTGAAAACGTTGCTTTCATCACTGCTTTTGCCAAGGCTATAGAACTTATTTCAAAAAGACGATCAGAAGAAAAAGAAAGAATGTTAACCTTAGGAAAATACTTTTTCAAAAATCTTAAAAAAATAACTCCCCGAGCAGAGATAAACGGGGTTGATCCACAAAAAAGAACCTCTGATGTTCAGAAGGCTTTACCTAACATATACAACGTTTATTTCCCCGAAGTTGAGGCAGAGGAGCTGTTGATAAAGCTTGATATGCAAGGGGTAGGGGTCTCCGCTGGTTCCGCCTGTTCGGCTCGTTCTGTAAAAGCTTCCCCGATAATAAAGAGTCTGGGTCACTCAGAAAAACGAGCTAACTCAAGTTTAAGATTTAGTTTTGGTAAAAACACCACTAAAAAAGAACTTACCGAAGCCTTAAAAAGAATTAAAGAGGTATTCTCAAATTAGGTCTTTGGACCATAGTTGAATATCCTAAAAATATGATTAAAATTTAAATGTAAACCCTTAATTTTTTAATATCAAAAACATGAAAATAGATAAGCAGAAGTTACAAAAAATAGTTTTACCATTAATCCTTGGGCTGGTTTTTGGTCTTCTTCTTTCTTCTCTACTTAATCAGCCAAACTTAGTTAATAATGTAAAAACATTCTTTAGTCAGGCTTTTGAGTCTAATAACGCTACCTCTACCACAGCCGAGATTGAAGAGGTAGAAGAATATAAACCCGCTATTGCATACGAAAACGCAGTTACTGAAGCCGTAGAGGAAGCCAACCCTACGGTAGTCTCTATCGTAATCACTAAAGATCTTCCTGTAATGCAAAACTATTACGGAGACTTCTTTGGTAATATGCCTCCTGAGTTTAGAGATTTCTTTGGTTACCCCGAACAAGAGCCTCAAGATCAGAAAAAAACAGAGAAGAAAGAGATTGGCGGTGGCACCGGCTTCATCGTCTCTCCTGATGGTCTCATCGTCACCAACAAACACGTGATTGTGGATAAGGAGGCAGAGTATACTGTCTTAACAAACAAAGGTGAAAAATACAGCGCTGAGATTGTGGCTGAAGACCCCGCTCAAGATATTGCTATTCTGAAGATAGATGCAGAGAATCTTAAATCCGCTAAGCTGGGAAACTCTGACTCGGTAAAGCTTGGTCAGACAGCCATCGCTATCGGTAACGCCTTAGGTGAGTTTAGAAACACGGTTTCTGTGGGGGTAGTCTCCGGTCTCTCCCGTTCTATCACCGCTTCCGGGGCTGACTTTGTAGAACGTCTTGATAACGTAATACAGACCGATGCTGCTATAAATCAAGGAAACTCTGGTGGTCCGTTGCTAAATCTAAAAGGGGAGGTGATAGGAATGAACACCGCTATCGCCCAAGGTGCTCAGAATATTGGTTTTGCTATCCCTGTAAACCGTATCAAACGGGATATTGAGTCTGTAAAAACCTCCGGTGAGATCAAGGTTCCTTTCTTAGGGGTCCGGTACCGGTTAATCACTCCTGATTTTGCTGAGTCTCAAGATCTTCCTGTTAAAAAGGGAGCTTTGATAAGGGGTAGTCAGGAAGGCCCTGCTGTCGTCCCTGACTCTGCCGCTGATAAGGCTGATCTTCAAGCCGAGGACATTATCACCAAAATAAACGGCAAGGAGGTGACCCTTGATCAGACATTAGGGTACCTTATCCAACGATTTGAGATAGGAGACACCATTACCGTCACTGTTCTAAGAGACGGTGAAGAAATAGACCTTACCGCCCAGCTTGAAGAAAGGCCTGAGATATAGTATATTAGCAATCGGAGAGGAAGATTGCTAATTAATAAAACAAACATAATATATGCCTAAAATGAATAATTTTAATCGCTTTACCATCAAAGCCCAAGAGGCTTTGGAAAAAGCGCAGTATAATGCTGCTAAAAAACATCACAGCGAACTAAAAGGAATCCACCTCCTTCTTGCTTTAATCAAAGATGAGGATACCTTAGTTCGCCCTATGCTTATCAAATCTGACGTTGATATTAATAAACTAAAGGATGATTTAGAAAAACATTTAAGCGGATTAGCCGTAATTAACAAAGATGAGGATGAAGATAATGATCTCAGCCAGCTTTACCTCTCTCAAGAGGTAATGAAGATTCTAAAGAAGGCCGCTGAGATCTCAATGAAGTACAAGGATGAATATGTTTCTTGTGAGCATATTCTTCTTTCTCTATTGACTATAAAATCAAGCGCCCGCAGCATCTTAAAAGACAACAACGCTGAAAAAGAAAAAATAAAAGAAACCCTCTCAAAACTAAGAGGTTCTTCCCGGGTTACCAACCCGATGCCGGAGAACAAGTTTCAAGTTTTAGAAAAATATACCGTCAACCTTACCGACAAAGCTCGGGAAGGAGAACTTGACCCGGTTATCGGCCGAAAGGACGAGTTAAGAAGAGTAATGCAGATTCTTTCCCGAAGAACTAAGAACAACCCTGTTTTGATTGGTGAACCGGGAGTAGGTAAAACCGCTATCGTTGAAGGTCTTGCCCAAAGAATCGTCTCCGGAGAAGTTCCAGAATCATTAAAGGATAAAGATGTAATCTCTCTTGATCTTGGCTCAATAATTGCCGGTACCAAGTTCCGAGGTGAGTTTGAAGATCGCCTTAAAGCCTTAATCAAAGAGATTAAGGAAGCTTCTGGTAAGATAATTCTTTTCATTGATGAGGTTCATATGATTGTTGGCGCCGGCGCCACCGAAGGAGCTGTAGATGCCTCTAATATTTTGAAACCGGCTCTTGCTCGTGGTGAACTTCATGCTGTTGGAGCCACTACCATGAAAGAGTACCGAAAACATATTGAAAAAGACGCTGCTCTAGAGCGTCGTTTCCAACCTATCGTAGTTGAGGAGCCTGATCTAGAAGACAGTATCGCTATTCTCCGCGGTCTCCGAGAAAGATATGAAACTCATCATGGCTTAAAGATATCAGATGATGCCATTATCTCCTCTGTTAATCTTTCTGCCCGGTACATTACCGATCGTTTCCTTCCTGATAAGGCTGTTGACTTAATCGACGAGGCTTCTGCTGCCCGAAGATTAGAAACCGACAGCATTCCTTCTCAACTTGATGATCTCCGCCGTGATATCACCCGGTTAGAGATTGAAAAACAAGCTCTTCAGAAAGAAGAAGAGGATGACCGAGAGAAAGACAATGAGAGATTAGAAGAAATTGAAGAAGAGCTTAAAAAGCTAAAGAAGAAGAATGATAAGCTTTCTGCTAAATGGCATAAGGAGAAAAATGTAGTTGAAAACCTTAACAAACTAAGAAAGAAGGTCGAAGACCTTCGTTGGAAAGCTGAGGTAGCTGAACGAGAGGGAGATTTAGAAAAAGTTGCCCAGATAAACTACAGCCAGCTTCCTCAGGCTGAAAAAGAGTTAAAAGAGCTTGAGAAGAAGAACGAACAAATAAAGAACAAAGACTCTAAAAAGAAATTTATCAAAGAATACGTTGATGAAGAAGATATTGCCGGGGTAGTCTCCCGTTGGACAGGTATTCCCGTAAATAGAATGCTTGAATCAGAGATGGAAAAACTATCCCGTCTTGAAGAAATCTTAAAAGAAAGCATTGTTGGCCAGGATCAAGCTATCAAAGCTGTGGCTAACGCTCTCCGCCGTTCCCGAGTCGGTCTTTCTGATGAGAACCGGCCTGTTGGTTCCTTTATGTTCCTTGGCCCTACCGGGGTCGGAAAAACAGAGCTGGCCCGTGTTCTAGCTAAAACTATGTTTAACGATGAAAAGGCTATGGTCCGTCTTGATATGTCAGAGTATATGGAACGACATACCACCTCTCGCCTTATCGGCTCTCCTCCAGGCTACGTTGGCCACGATGAAGGAGGCCAACTTACCGACGCTGTCCGTCACCGTCCTTACTCTCTAATCCTCTTTGATGAGATTGAGAAAGCTCATCCTGAGGTTTTCAATGTGTTGCTTCAGATCTTAGACGAAGGCCGCCTTACCGACGGAAAGGGTAAAACTGTTAACTTCCGAAACTCAATCATTATCATGACCTCTAACGTAGGGAGTGAGTACTTTCGAAACCTCTCCTCAATGGGCTTCAATGCCTCTACCAAAAAATCAGAGGAGATGAAAGAGGCTCAGAAAGAGTTCAAACAGAAAGTTATGGAATCCCTCAAAAACACCTTCAAGCCAGAGTTCTTAAACCGTCTTGATGAGACTGTTGTCTTCAACGCCTTAACTCCTGAGAATATTAAGGATATTGTTGGTATTCAACTAGAGGAGGTTAAAGAACGTCTGGAGAAAAAGGATATTGAGTTACAGATTAAACCGAAGGTAAAAGAGTACATTGCTGAGAACGGTTTTGACCCTGATTACGGTGCCCGACCGATAAAAAGACTTATCCAAAAGGTGATTATTGATGGATTAGCTGATAAAATGGTTAATGGTCGGATAAAAGATGGTCAAAAAGTAAATGTTTCTTTCAACCAAAACAAAGAAAAAGTGGAGCTCACTGTATAAGACTGTTGTTTGGGCCGCTTCTTTAAGTATCGCGGCCCTTTCCGGCTTTTCCTGGCTGGGAATAGCCGTTTTTTTATTTGCCTCTTTATGGGGTTACTTTTCATCCTCTAAAAAAAGAACCCGTTTCCGGGCTACTTATACTACTCTTTCTTTGTTCTCTGTTATCTCGCTAGTACTCCAGACCGGCGCCTCTGACTCTTTAATCAGTTCTTCTTGGGTATCGGCCGTTCTTATTCTTATATTCTCTACTATCCTGTTTTTTATCTTTGAGATAATAAAGGAAAAGATCTTAAATGAAGAACTGGTGTATAAGGTGATAAATACCTTAATCTTTATTATTGTCTTTATCTCCTTATTATCTCTAGCCGCTCCTTTTTCTTTAGGGGTGTTTGCTCTTTTAGTCTTTCTTTTTGTCTCTCTTCTTTTAAATGAGGTTCTGATGCCGTTAGGCCTCTCTTCTAAAAGAAGAGTGGCTATCTCTTTAACTGCCGGGTTCTTATCTGTTGAGACAGCCTGGGTTATTCTTCTTCTGCCGATCAGTATTTTAAACGGAGCCGCTTTAATCACTCTTTTTATCTGTGTTATTCGGGACTTTATTATCTCTCATATAGAAGGGAGGTTAACGCCTAGTTTTGTTTTTCAAGAACTTACATTTCTAGTCTTAGTTACAATTATTATCTTTGCTTCTTCCAACTGGGGGCTATAACAGTTTGACTCTTATATAATATTTTATTATCATCTCAAAAGACTCTGATAAAGGGTCTTTTGAGACTGTAACGTTACACTGTTTATTACGTTATAGTAAGTGTAGCAGACTGGGACGGGATAAAAAGTTATCCACAGTTTGCTTTACCTTAAAAAGGTATATAATGTTTATAGATCCCAAGAACGGGATATAAGCTGAAGTCGAACTTAGGGTGAGGCTAGGTTAGGCAGAAGGCTTTAAATATCGTACAACTAAAAAGCTCAACGGATTCGGCCGCACCGTTGATGCGTTTACTTACGTATTTAAAGGCCTCGTCTATCTACTCTCGCTCTATTAGAGCGAGTTTTTTGATATCTCCTGATGCTCTCTTTGAGGATTAATCTCCCCAAAGAGAGCATCAGTCGAGATAAACTCGCCCCGACTTATAAATGTTACTGATCCCTGTTTCCTTTTATATACGTTTTATATCTGATCCTCACTACAAGATATAAAACCAGACCTAAGAAAGGTTACAGGTTCTGAACAAAATTAAATGTGATAAAGGTCGAAATATCACAATACATATCAAATTAGGTCGATTAAATCTAATTAAAAGTCGAAATAATAACAATACAATGAATAAATTAAAGAAATTAGGAATTGTTGCCCTTTCAGTGGTTACTGTTATTGGTTTGTCAGGTGTTTCACCTGCAAACGCACAAACAGTCTCTGAATTGCAGGCACAAATTCAGTCACTTCTAGCACAGCTTCAGGCCCTACAGGCCCAGCAAGGTGGCGGTTCACAGACAGGAGGTGGTGTTGCAGTTTCCTGTGACTTCACCCGAAACCTTTACCCTGGCGACTCCGGTCCTCAGGTAAAGTGTCTTCAGCGCTACCTAAACGCAGCTGGCTATACAGTAGCTGACTCTGGAGTTGGTTCTCCAGGTAACGAGACCGAATATTACGGTTCTCTTACTCAGGCTGCTGTACAAGAATGGCAGGATGCCCAAGGTCTTGACTACGGTCAATGGGGTGGGTACTTCGGCCCTTCTTCACAGGCTAAGTACAACGAGTTGAAAGCTTCAGCTCCAAGTACCGGAACAGGAAGCGGCACAGTCGTTGTTCCTTCCGGAACTGACTTAGTAGTTGAAGAGGCTCCTGACGCTCCAGGTGAAAAGATTCTTGGATCAGGAACTTCATTCAACCCAGTATTGAAGGTAAAACTTTCTGCTGGTTCAAGTGATGTAAGCGTAAACTCTGTTACCTTGAAGAAAGGTGGCTTTGTTTCTAACACTTATATAAGTGGAGTTGATGTTGTCGATTCTAAGGGTGTTCGACATGGAAATGTTGTTTCATCCATTAACGCCGACAACACCATTGACATTCTAATGTCTTCAGACCCAGTCGTTGTTAAGGCTGGTACTTCTGAAACTCTTACTTTCAGGGTAAACATTACTTCTGGTGCTTCCAGTGGTTCTGTTAACCTTGCATTGAAATCAGTTACTTCAGATGCATCTAATGTAGATTCATCTTACCCAGTAACTGGTGCAACCATGCAGATCGTTAGCGGGAGTAACTCTATTGCAAGTACTACATTAGACCTTGCAGCTACAAGTATTACTTCTGACCTAACAGTCGATGAAGACAACTTGCAGGAAATCACTCGTTTCGAAATTAGAGAGAGTTCAAGCAATGAAGGTGTTGAGCTTCACAGCTTGAAACTCTATAACTACGGAAACGCAGCTGATACAGACTACAAGGATGTAACTCTTAAGACCGCTGCTGGTGACGTCCTAGACGTTGCTCAGCCTGACGGTCAGTGGGTAACATTCAACATGTCTGACGATCCTTACGTACTAGATAAGGGTCAGACCAAAGACTTCATCGTTGAAGCTAAGGTTGTCAAAGGTACTACTAAGACCATGCAGTTTGTAGTCTTCAATGACTACGACATTGATCTTCGTGGTACAGACACCGGTGTTTCAGTAATTCCAAGTGTTGGTGTTAATGAAAGCTCATTCCCAATTGGTGATGGCATTAATGGTCACATTATTGGTTCTGGTTCACTATCAATGTCCAGAGCTTCTGACTCACCAAGTGATTCAGTAGTCCCTGGTGCCACTGGAGTTTCATTGGCTAAGTTCAATGTTAACCCAACTGGTGAAGACTATGAGCTTCGTAAAGTTGAGTTTTACGTTGCAACCAGCTCAAGTGGTGTTGATCTTACCGGTACAGTCTATGTAAATGTAAATGGCGCTACTGTTTACAGCACTGCTGCTTCAAATGTGCCTAACACATCTGATTCTGATTCTACCTTTACTCTATCTTACCCAAGATTAAAAGCTGGTCAGGACAACTCCATTGAAATTACCGCTGATATTAGCTCCGATGCTACCGCATCTGCTACATATCAGGTTAAGGACTTTGGACTAGTTCAGGCTAAGCGACTTGTAACCAACGATTTCGTTGATCCAACTGGTACTTATCAGGGATACACAATTGGTGTATCTGCCGCTGATTTGGCAGTAACAACTCTTAACCAGCCAGTTTCTGGTTCAGTTGTTGCCGGAACTAACGGAATTGAGTTGGCTCGCGTTGAGCTAAACGCTGGTTCAGGTGGAGAGGATGTAGAAATATCTGACATTACCTTTACAACTTCTGGTACAGCAGCAGATATTGATTCTGATCTTGCTAACTTTAAGTTGTACAAGGACGGAGAGCAGTTAACTACAACTAACTCTACTAACCAGATGGGTACTGATGGTCAGTTGAAGTTCACCTTCAGTAACCGCGTTAAGGTCTCTAAGGACACTCCAGTCACCTTGACATTGAAAGCCGATGTTCTTTCAGGTGCTTCTGGTGGCCCTTATACCTTTAACGTTGCTTCTTACAGCGATCTTACTGCTGTAGGAGACGACACTGGTAATACCCTTGGCAGCAGCAACATTAGCGTTGCTGGTACTGGCCAAGCTCAATCTATTGCCAACGCTGGTGAAATCGTGATGACTCTACTTTCTGGCTCAGGCGCTTCACCTTCTTCCGATCAGATCAAGAATGTTGGTTCTGGTCAGGAGGTAGTCTTTGCCTTCAAGTTGAGTTCTCGATACGAAGACATGAAGGTTACATCACTTAAGTTGAGAGCTGATACAAACAGCAATCTTGCCGGCACAACCTTGAGCAACATTAAGTTGCATGAGGGTAGTGTAGGTAACGTTGTTGATTCTGCTCCTCAGTTTGATGATGTAGATGCTTCTGCTAGTAGCTCACTTACCTTCACAGATTCTGACAATATCTTCAGTTCAGCTGTTCCAACAACTGGAAAGAAGATATACGTTACTGCTGATATTGAGAACGGCGGAATCGCTGTTCTTGGTGATGACTTCACCTTCGAGCACGTTTCTTCCACCTACAAGGGTGTATCCTCAGCAGATACTTCCCCTGTCGTAACAGGTGATCCTGCTGCAAGTGGAAGAACTTACATCGCTTCACAAGATGTAGAAATTACAGCTGAATCTCCAACCTCACCTGTAACCAAGGGTACTGGTTCTGGAGTTGAGGTAGCTAAGTTCAAGGTTACCAACCATGGTAGCTCACCTATCTACCTAGCAACATCATCACTTACATTTGCTGATGGTGGTTCCAGTGCTGGACTCTATGCACTTTACGGTTCAGATGAGAATGGTTCTGGATCAGCTTGGAACGTTTCTACAACATCCGCACCTACTACCTTTGACACTAGTGGGTTGATTGCGGCTAACGCCAAGATTGATGGTGGAAACTATCGCTACTTGACTATCAAGACAGCATCCACCTCATCTAACAATGACACTTACGAGTTCTCTGTTAGTAGTCTTGGTGACTTGACTTACAGCGTTCATGAAACTGATCTAGGTTACGATGCTAATGCCGATGGTGATCTTGCTGATCAAATCGATGGTCTATACATCGATGGTAAGCCAACGCTTAGCACCGTTACCGCTTCTAACTAGTAGCTAATTCATAGAACCAGAGTTTCCCGGTAGCACATAACCGGATATGCAAAATCCCCGCTTCGGCGGGGATTTTGTTATACTAACCATATGATCATAAATATAAACAAACCCAAAGGAATAACTTCCCATGATGTTGTAGATAGGCTAAGAAAGATAACAGGAGAGAAAAAAGTAGGCCATGCCGGTACTCTTGATCCTTTTGCCACCGGCGTGTTAGTACTCGGCGTCACAAGAGAGAGTACAAAACAACTAGGGGAGATATCAAAAAATACCGATAAAGAATATGCCGCCACTCTCAAACTTGGAGAAACCACCGAAACTCTAGACCCAGAAACTAAAGTTATCAAAATAAACCCCGGAAAGGTTTCTTCTTTAACCAAGGAAAACATTGAAGAAACTCTTCAAGGTTTTCAAGGAACAATAAATCAACGTCCTCCTCGGTACTCTGCTATAAAAATAGATGGTGAAAGAGCGTATAAAAAAGCCAGAAGAGGCGAAGACTTTAAACTCCCTGAAAGGATCGTAGAGATAAAGAGCATAGAACTTAAGGAATATGACCCACCCCACCTTAAAATCCACGTAGAGTGCGGTAGAGGGACATATATAAGGAGTCTAGCCCGTGATATTGGAGAAAAACTAGGTACCGGAGCCTACCTCACCGATCTTGTAAGAACAAGGGTAGGTAAGTATAAAATAGAAGATTCTCAAATCTTAGAAGAACTAAAGGAAACTTTATAAAGTTGTCCATATTTGACTAACTTTATAAAGTTAGCTAGTATAGTAAATAATATGAAGTTTCCAGATAAATTAAGAATAATCCAGCAGTTAACAGGCCTTACCCAAGAAGAGCTAGCCGATGAACTTGATGTTTCGTTCCCCACTATAAACAGCTGGATCAATAACAGATCTACTCCCCGCAAGTCTTCAGCGGAGCGTATTAATGCTTTATATAAAAAACATACTGGTCAGGAATCAATCTCTGACTCAGCTTTTTCTGCTAAGAAAAAGATTATTAAAGATAAATCAAAAGAGTATCCTAATATTCTAGATTCCATATTAAAAAACCCTGATATCTATGACGGCTTCTTACTCAACCTCACATACAACTCAAACAGTATTGAAGGAAACACATTAACCGAACCTGAAACAGCTGCTGTTATCTTTGATAACACTAACATTCCGGACAAAGATCTAATAGAGCTCTTAGAAGCTAAAAATCATAGAACAGCCCTTGATTTCCTTTTTGATTATCTCAAAGAAGGTAATAAAATAAATGAAGATTTAGTCTTAAAACTACACGAAAAAGTAATGAACGGAATTCTGCCGAAAGCAGGAAGATACAGGACTAGTTCTGTAAGAATCGCCGGGTCTAATGTAGCTACCGCAAATCCTGCCAGTGTCCCCAAAAAAATGAAAGAACTATTTCAAGAAATAGAAAACCAAAGTAATAATATAGTTTATAACCTAGCTTATGCCCACGCCCAATTTGAAAAGATCCACCCCTTTATTGATGGCAATGGCAGGGTAGGAAGACTGTTAATGAATGCCCAATCTTTAAAATTCAACCTGCCTCCTGTTATTATTGAAAACAATAAAAAACACATATACTACCAAGCTTTAAACACCGCCCAGAAAGAAAAAAACCTAAGACCACTCCAGACCTTTATTGTAGACAGCTTGATCAAAGGGTTTAATATTCTTCACTAAAAAGAAAAATTTAAACTGTAAGTAAGCTTTAACCTTACTTACAGTTCAAATTATGAGTTGACTTCAATTTTAATTAATATACAATACTAGTATACAAATTGTATACTAACATTTTATGAAAACTAATAAACGCATAAAAACTCTTCAAAATTCACCAAAAACGGTTTTTTCAAGCAGAGAACTCCGAAATTTATGGGAAATGGATAAAGACTGGTTTAAAACCACAGTTAAAAGAATGGTTGATAACGGAGTTCTCGAAAGATTGAGCAGAGGATATTATTTATTTGGTTCAGACTTAAATCCTTTTGAGCTCGCAAATCTTATTACTACCCCTTCTTATGTTTCTTTTAATAGTGCCTTAAGGTATTTTGATATAAATTTTCAATCATCTAATACTATTTTTTCTACAGCTTCTATAAGTTATGAAAGAAATATTGCTGGTTACATCTTTAAATATCACAAAATAAAAGATGAGATTTTATTTAACGACAAAGGAATAAAAACAGACTCAGGAGTTACTTTAGCATTGCCGGAAAGAGCTATTCTTGATAGTTTTTACCATAACTTTCCATTAAATATTGATAGATCTGAAAAGATAAATAAGAAATATTTAATTGAACTTTCAAAAATGTATCCTAAATTTGTTCAAGATAAAGCAAAAAATTTCTAAATAAACATCATGACCAGAGAAAAATTTAACCCAGATTTTCACAAAAGGAAATTAATACAATTGTTAATTAATGTCTCCAAAACAATAGGAGAAAAGATTGCTTTTAAGGGAGGAACATCAGCTATGTTGTTTTATGATCTACCTCGTCTTTCTCTAGATCTTGACTTTGATATTCTAACGGATTTATCTTCCCAAGATATCAAGGATGTTTATTCTATGTTAATCAAACATGGAGATGTTCTAGAACAACAGGATAAACATTATACCTTATTTTTCTTATTTAGTTATGAGAAAGGGAAACCTAACATTAAATTAGAATTTAATAAAAGAATTTGGAAGAATAATCATTATATAAATAAACAATTCATGGGTGTTAATATAAAGACCCAAGATGAAACAACATCTTTATCTAATAAAATGGTTGCCCTTATTGATAGAAAAATGCCAGCCCCTCGTGACTTATTCGATATAAATTATTTTCTTAAAATAGGATTTAAACCAAACAAAAAATTAATAGAAGAAAGAACTAAACTAGAGTTTAATGAATTTATAAAAAAATCTATTAATTACATAGAAGACAATTTTAAAGAAAATAATATATTACATGGCTTAGGAGAATTATTAGATAAGAAACAAAAAGTTTGGGTAAAAGAGCATTTAAAGGAGGAGGTGATATTTAACTTAAAATTAATGATTGACAATGAAACTTTATAAAGTTGTCCATATTTGACTAACTTTATAAAGTTCTAACCCATAATCGTATCATTTTGATACGATTAGAAGGGTAAAATGATACGATTAGGGTTGTTTAATTTTTAAAAACTCTTTTCTCTTTATATTTAATACCTTATACTTAATATTAGTTTATGAACTATTTCAAGGTATCAAGATTCTTTACATATATTATCCCTTTAGGGATAATTCTCGTCACTAAAAGTACTCTTTTCCCGTTTATCGTAGGGAAGTATGTTTGGTTTAGGACGATAAGCGCTTTTGCACTTATCTTCTTCCTTTTAGGATTATTATTTGATAAACGTAGAAAAGTTTATCTGAAAAAATTTAAAAAAATAGCTAAAAATCCTTTATTTATTGCTGTCTGTGTATTTATTGTTGCTTTTGTAGTAGCTGGATTCTTTGGTGTTGATCCTCATTTTTCATTCTGGTCTAACTTTGAAAGAGGGGAGGGAGGCTTGCAGATGCTACACTTCCTAGCCTTTTTTACCACCATGGCGGTGGTATTAAAGGATAAAAAGAACTGGAGAACCATGTTTGGTATGTTTGTTGTCTCTGCCTACCTTATGATCTTATACGGAATAGGGGCGGGAATCGGAATAGACGGGCTTCTTGGTCCTCAGTTTGGTGAAAACTTCTCAAGATTCCAAGGGTCGGTAGGCAATCCTGCTTATGTCGCTGTATACCTTATCTTTGGCATGTTTTTTGCCGGATATTTGTTAATCTCTAAGTTTAGGAAGATGGAGACGCATAAAAAGATAACCTTAATCTTTTCTCTTATCTTCTTCTTTATCTTCTTTATGCTTGCCGCCACCCGAGGAGCTTTTGTTGGTCTGGGAGCGGGTATATTTATAGGCCTTCTTTATCTTGGGTTTTCTAAAAAAGACTGGCGTAAGCCTGTTTTATCTGTTTTAACTATTCTTATCATTCTTTTCTCTTTTGGAGTGTACTTTCAAGACTCAGACTTTGTTAACTCTTTACCCGCCTCCCGAGTGTTTGATATCTCCCTTACTGCCAAAACTTTCGGTCATCGAACCATTATGTGGGGGATGGCCTGGGAAGGCTTCCTAGACCGCCCTATCTTCGGCTGGGGTCCCGGGAATTATATAGAGATATTTCAGCGTAAATATGACCCTGAGTATTTTGATCCTCAGACCGATACTTACGGAGCCTGGTTTGACAGGGCTCACAGCGTTATCTTTGATTACCTTTCTCAGACAGGGATAGTAGGGTTGTTATCTTATCTCTCAATATTTGTAGTTTTATTCTGGCAGCTTGCTAAATTAAGAGTTAAAGAAAGCTTAAGATCAGAGGACTGGACTAAACCTGTGAAAGCCCTGCTTCTTGGCTTGCCTGCCGCTTATCTTGTTCAAGGGTTAGTCTTGTTTGATGTTTCTACCACCTATATTCCGTTATTTGTCTTCCTCGCCTTTGCAGCCTACAAGTTTCAAAATTTGCAGTTGACCAATAACAAATAACCAATGACAAATAAATAATGACAAGCAACAAATGACTAATAACTTACAGTAAGAAACTTGATTTTGTATAAATTAGAGTTATAATATAAATACTATGATCACTGCCCCTGCCTTTTAGGCAAGGGCAGTTTTTTGTTTTTGTTTTATATTTAATATAGAATATAACATATGAGTAGTTCAGAAAATAAAGAAAGAGTAGCCGTTTATATAGATGGCAGTAATTTTTATAAATACTTAAAAGATAAGGAGGTATCTTTTCCTAGAGGTGTAAAATTTAATTACACTAAATTTGTTAATTTTCTTACTGAAGATAGGAAATTAATCTCAAAAAGATATTATGTTGGAATAGCAAGAGATTTTGATGGCTCAAAACAAAGTAAAAGAATTGTTAAAGGGCAACAAAAGTTTCTTTCTAAAATAGAAAATGAGGGTTTTGTTGTGAAAAGAGGAAAGTTAATATATGATGACGGAGATATAAGAGAAAAAGGAACAGATGTAAAAATAGCTACAGACTTAATTACAGGGGCTGTTGATGATTGGTATGATGCAGCTATATTAGTCAGTTCTGATACAGATCTTATTCCTGCGGTGAAATATATTAAATATAAAAATAAAAGATTTGAATATGTTGGATTTTCTCATTCTCCTTCTTTAGGTATACAAAAGCACGCTGATTTTTCTTTGTTACTGACCAAAAAGATGATCGATGGTTTCAAAGAATAAATGAGATGAGTATAAGTTTATTTTTTTATGTCAGAAAAAAATAAAGAGTTATCCCGTTATTTATCTTCCTTGGTTTTATTATCTACAAAAAAGAGAGTTTAAATATTCAAGAAAATGTTTAGAAGAATAGGTATTCCAATATTAATAATATTAGCTTTAATCTCCGTATATCTTGGGGCGTACCAACCACTAGCTAAAACACGCTTATATATCAATACCCAGGCTCATCTTCCTACCTATCGCACCTTTGACCAGCTAAAATCAAGATTTGATCAAGCTTTCAACTATCCTTCTCCGGTAGGGAACCGAGAAATCTCTAAATTTGCAAACAGTCAGTTTGAAAAAATGATTATGGACAGCAATCAGTCTGAGGTTGCCTCTGTTTCGTTGGTAGAGTACGCAGAACAATACCTTCCTCAAGACCAGGTTGTTCACCTTCTTCAGGGGGCTAACATGTACAAGGTTTTGTATAACCGGTTTGAGAAAGAAGAGTACTTAAACAAAGCTATAGAGTACTATGAAAAAGTAAGAGAGATAGGCCCTAATCTTCCTCATGGTCTGTATGGTTTATACAACCTTTATCGAAAATCAGGCCAGACCGAAAAGATGAAAGAAACCGGTCAAAAAATACTTGAATTGTGGCCGGAAGATAGTAAAGTTAAAAATGAACTAAAAGCCTTAGAAAATGAATAATATAGTATCTGCTAAAAAAACAGTATTAGTTACTGGAGGAGCCGGTTTTATCGGTTCTCATTTGGTTAAACGATTGTTAGACGAAGGAAGCAGAGTTATCTGTGTGGATAACTTATACACCGGTTCTAAAAAGAATATCTCTGAGTTTATGAATCACCCTAACTTCACCTTTATGAAGGAGGATATTAATAATCACTTAAACATCAGAGAACAGATTGATGAGATATATAATCTTGCTTGCCCTGCTTCTCCCGTCTATTATCAAAAAGACCCTGTCTTTACCATCACCACCAATCTTGTTGGAACTAAAAAGATGTTAGATATTGCTCTCCAACACGGTGCTAAAATGCTTCAAGCCTCAACTTCTGAAGTTTATGGTGACCCAGAAGAGCATCCTCAAAAAGAAGATTACTGGGGTAATGTTAACCCGATAGGAATAAGGTCCTGTTATGACGAAGGTAAACGAGCCGCTGAAACTTTGTGTTTCGATTATCATCGCAAAAGAGGGGCTGATATAAGAGTGGTAAGGATATTTAATACCTACGGCCCTAATATGGCTGAAGATGATGGAAGAGTAATCTCAAACTTCATTACCCAAGCATTAAATAATGAGGATGTAACAGTATATGGTGATGGTTCTCATACAAGAAGTTTTCAGTACGTAGATGATTTAATTGAGGGAATGATTAAAATGATGAAACAAAGTAAAGATCCAGGTCCAGTAAACTTAGGGAATCCAGATGAGTTTACAATCCAGGAGCTTGCTGAAAAAATTATTGAATTAACCGATAGTAATAGTAAAATAGTTCATAAAGAATTACCTAATGATGATCCTCAGAAAAGAAAACCTGACATATCTAAAGCTAAAGAGTTGTTAAATTGGAATCCTAAAGTTAGCGCTGAAAAAGGGCTAAAGAAAACTATTGAGTATTTTAATAATAAATAACACTAATTTAACAGGTCTTAATTTAATTAATTACTAAAATGGATAAAAGTTTAGTATTAGTGCAAACACTTACTTCCGGTGGAGCAGAAAGAGCTG